>NZ_JBSVWQ010000004.1:0-89405 GCF_054071215.1 Pseudomonas sp. SDO5522_S412
TTTATTGCCTGACACGCCGCTTTCGCGAGCAAGCCCGCTCCCACATTTTGTTTGCATTCCAATTCCGAATTCGCCATTTATTTGGCGTCAAAAATAATTCTTCAGATTCCCTAACATTTATTTCACTCGACATTCGTCAATTTTTTTCGTAGTGGCACCACTTTTTTAAAACAGTAGTGGCACAAAACTATTTACCCCTCGCAACTCCCCGCAACTACTGGCCTAAATAGCAAGTGCTATCAGAATAGTACTAGTGCCATCTTTCCTAATATTTCAAGAAATTTCCGGAAACAGGATGAGTGGACAGGAACTATGTCCTAAAGCACCGCTCATACCACCGGTAACGATTATCTCTGAAGATGTAAGAGATGACTTACGTGGCGACCAAGGGAAGTAGCAAAGTTGTCATATAACTTTGACTCAATGGTCAAATCATCAACTGATTAGTTGAAGGCGGACGCAAAGGTTTCACTACTTTCTCCGACAAGGCCAAGGCTGAGCTCACCTGTATGGGTCAGTGAGACAACCCAAGCCGTTGATATATAAGGGCTCAAAGCCCCTGTCAACGCCTTGCGGCACTGGCGCCAGGCCCTTCCCCAGGAAGGCTGGCTGCATTTCAGGGCAAGCCCCAACAATAAGGCCAAGTTGCGCACAACTTGAGTGCATTAGTTAGTCACTCGACTTTTAGTATGCCTGCACTGGATATACCGACGTTTATTCGTCGCACTTCCCAGTGCCTGGGTGACGCTTCAAAACATGAACTCCGGCCATCTAGTGGCACGATTAACAATGAGGTAAATGCGATGCGCATCAGCATATTTGGTTTGGGTTACGTCGGCGCGGTATGTGCCGGTTGCCTGTCTGCACGGGGCCATGAGGTCGTTGGCGTAGACATCTCCAAGGAAAAGATCGACCTGATCAACGCGGGTAAATCCCCCATCGTTGAACCGGGTCTGGGCGAGCTGTTAAGCCAGGGCGTTCAAACCGGCCGACTGCGCGGCACCACCAATTTCGCCGAGGCAATCCGTGATACCGACCTGTCGATGATTTGCGTCGGCACGCCGAGCAAGAAGAACGGCGACCTGGAACTCAACTACATCGAATCGGTGTGCCGCGAGATCGGTTTTGTCCTGCGTGACAAGACCTCCCGTCACACCATCGTGGTCCGCAGCACCGTGCTGCCAGGTACCGTGGCCAATGTGGTGATTCCGATTCTCGAAGACTGCTCGGGCAAGAAAGCCGGCGTCGACTTCGGCGTCGCCGTAAACCCTGAGTTCCTGCGTGAAAGCACCGCCATCGCCGACTACGACCTGCCGCCGATGACCGTCATCGGTGAATTCGACACCGCTTCCGGCGATGTTCTGCAGTCGCTGTACGAAGAACTCGACGCGCCGATCATCCGCAAGGACATCGCCGTCGCCGAGATGATCAAGTACACCTGCAACGTCTGGCATGCGACCAAAGTGACCTTCGCCAACGAGATCGGCAACATCGCCAAGGCGGTGGGTGTCGACGGTCGCGAAGTGATGGAAGTGGTCTGCCAGGACAAGACCCTCAACCTGTCCCAGTACTACATGCGCCCGGGCTTTGCCTTCGGCGGTTCCTGCCTGCCCAAGGACGTGCGCGCCCTGACGTACCGCGCCGGCTCCCTCGACGTGGATGCGCCGCTGCTCAACTCGCTGATGCGCAGCAACGAGTCCCAGGTGCAAAACGCTTTCGACATCGTTTCCAGCCACGACAAACGCAAAGTCGCCCTGCTGGGCCTGAGCTTCAAGGCCGGCACCGATGACCTGCGCGAAAGCCCGCTGGTGGAACTGGCAGAGATGCTGATCGGCAAGGGTTTCGACCTGAGCATCTACGACAGCAACGTCGAATACGCTCGCGTGCACGGCGCCAACAAGGACTACATCGAAGGCAAGATCCCTCACGTGTCGTCCCTGCTCAACTCGGACTTCGACGAAGTGATCAACAACTCCGACGTGATCATCCTGGGCAACCGCGATGAGAAGTTCCGTGCCCTGGCGCACAACGCACCCCACGGCAAGCAAGTGGTCGACCTGGTGGGCTTCATGTCCAAGGCCACCAGCGTGAGCGGCCGTACCGAAGGCATTTGCTGGTAACAGCAACGGCAAGTTTCAAGCGGCAAGCGTCCTGATCCCCGGCGCTTGCTGCTTGAAGCCTCCTTCACCTGCGGAATGACGCCTATGTCCAAGTTAAAACACGTACTCCTCCAATCTGCCGGCTGGCTGTTTTTCCTGAGCCTGCTGATGGGACTCGCCCTGCTGTTGCCGGCGAGTACGTTCGACTCAGAGTCGAAGAATTTTATTTTCCTGATTGGCGCCGTCGGTATCTGGCGCTACTCGATGGGTGCTACGCATTTCTTTCGCGGCATGCTGTTCCTGTACGTGGTCTACCCGCACCTGCGGCGCAAAGTGCGCAAGCTGGGCAAGGCGGCAGACCCGTCCCACGTATTCCTGATGGTTACCAGCTTTCGGATCGACGCGCTGACCACGGCCCAGGTCTACAGCTCGGTGATCCGCGAGGCCATCGAATGTGGCTTCCCTACCACCGTGGTCTGCTCCCTGGTGGAAATGTCCGATGAGCTGCTGGTCAAGAGCCTGTGGGCCAGGATGAACCCGCCCGACCACGTCAAGCTGGACTTCGTGCGCATCGCCGGTACCGGCAAGCGTGACGGCCTGGCCTTCGGTTTTCGCGCCATCTCCCGCCACCTACCGGACAACCGCGCCGTAGTGGCCGTGATCGATGGCGACACCGTGCTCGCCGAGGGCGTAGTGCGCAAGACCGTGCCGTGGTTCCAGCTGTTCGGCAATGTCGGCGGCCTGACCACCAACGAGTTCTGCGAAGTGCGCGGCGGCTACATCATGAGCGAGTGGCACAAGCTGCGCTTCGCCCAGCGCCACATCAACATGTGCTCCATGGCCCTGTCCAAACGCGTGCTGACCATGACCGGCCGCATGTCGGTATTCCGCGCCAACGTGGTCACCGACCCGGGCTTCATTGCCGATGTGGAAAGCGACTCGCTGCAACACTGGCGCCTGGGCCGCTTCAAGTTTTTGACCGGTGACGACAAGTCCAGCTGGTTCAGCCTGATGCGCCTGGGCTACGACACTTTCTACGTACCGGACGCCGCGATCCACACCGTGGAACACCCGCCGGAAAAGAGCTTTATCAAGGCCAGCCGCAAACTGATGTTCCGCTGGTACGGCAACAACCTGCGCCAGAACTCACGTGCCCTGGGCCTGGGTATGCGTCGCCTGGGCCTGTTCACCAGCATCGTGCTGTTTGATCAACGCGTGTCGATGTGGACCTCTCTGCTGGGGCTGACCGTGGCGATCATCGCCACCTTCAAATACGGCGGCGCGTTCATCCTCGCCTACCTGCTGTGGATCGGCATCACCCGCCTGATTCTGACCCTGCTGCTGTCGTGCTCCGGCCACAAGATCGGCCCGGCTTACCCGGTGATTCTCTATTACAACCAGATCATGGGCGCGCTGGTGAAGATCTACGTGTTCTTCCGCCTTGATCAACAGTCCTGGACCCGCCAGGACACCAAACTGACCCGCGATTTGGCCAGCTTTCAACGTTGGTTCAACACCTGGTCGTCTCGGACCATGACCTTCTCCGCCGGCAGCATTTTCGTCGCCGTGTTGCTGATGATGGTTTGACCCTGCCAAGCCTGAATTAACTAGGAACTAAACACCATGAATAGCCCAGTAAACGCCAACGTTGTCCACGAATCCGAAGCCCAGCGCCAACACGCCCGGGTCAAAATCCCGGCCAAGCTGCGCTTCTTCGGCGCCGATCAAACACCGATGGAAGTGCGGGTGATCGACCTGTCCGCCGGCGGCCTGGCCTTCAACGCCCCGCAGCAGCCGCTGAAAGTCGGCGATGTGCACAAGGGTCGCTTGCAGTTCGTGATCGACAACCTGGGCCTGGCGATGGACGTCGAGCTGCAGATTCGCTCCTACGACCGCCAGACCGGCCGCACCGGTTGCCAGTTCCAGAACCTCGATGCACAAGACATCTCCACCCTGCGCCACCTGATCACCTCGCACCTGGCCGGTGACATCGTGACCATGGGTGACGTGCTGGCAACCCTGCAACGCGACAACTTCACCAAGGCGCGCAAGGTCAAGGACGGCGGCAGCAACATGAGCGTCGGTGGCCGCCTGCGGGCGGTGACTTTCAGCCTCGGGATCTTCGTGGTGGGCCTGGCGGCATTCGGCTTCGTGGTCAAATCGGTGTACGGCATGTACTTCGTCAGCCACGCCACCTCCGGCCTGGTGAGCGTGCCCGGGATGAACGTGACCATGCCCCGCGATGGCACCGTGCAAAGCCTGATCAAAGGCGATGCGGTCGCCGCCAAAGGCGCGCCATTGGCAACCTTCAGCACCAGCATGCTCGACGTACTCAAGGGCCATCTGGACGAAGACCAGCTGCAACCGGCCAAGGTCGAAGAGCTGTTCGGCAAGCAAATGACCGGCACCCTCACCTCCCCGTGCGACTGCGTCGTGGCCCAGCAACTGGTCGCCGACGGTCAGTACGCCAGCAAGGGCGACGTGATCTTCCAACTGGTGCCACGCGGCAGCCAGGCCAACGTTGATGCGCGCTTCTCCTATCGCCAGTTTGCCGACGTTCGCCCGGGCACCCGCGTGAACTTCCAGGTAGCGGATGAAGAGCAGGTACGCACCGGCACCATCGTCAGCAGCACCAGCCTGAACAGCAGCGAAATGTCCTCCGACATCCGCGTGCAGATCAAACCCGACGCCCCGCTGGACAGCACCTACGCCGGTCGCCCGGTTGAAGTGACCAGCGATCGCGGCCCGTCCCTGAACTGGCTGATCGACAAAGCCATGGCCAACGGTCTGTAAGCAGAGGACATGCCTGTGATGACTCTCTCAAAAACACCGCAATCCCTGTGGGAGCGGGCTTGCTCGCGAAAGCAGTGTGTCAGCCAACACATGCATCAACTGACAGGGCCCCTTCGCGAGCAAGCCCGCTCCCACATGGGAACTGCGGCGTTGCTGGCTGTTGCGGTCAGCCTCGCCGGTTGCGCCGGCCTGCCCGACCAACGCCTGGCCAATGAAGCGCTGAAACGTGGCGACACCGTCACTGCCCAGCAGAACTACCAGCAGCTCGCGGATTTGGGCTACAGCGAGGCCCAAGTGGGCCTGGCGGATATCCAGGTCGGCACCCGCGACCCCGAGCAAATCAAGCAGGCCGAAGCGACGTACCGCGCGGCCGCCGATACATCGCCCCGTGCCCAGGCACGCCTGGGCCGCCTGCTGGTGGCCAAGCCCGGCGCGACCGAAGCCGAACACCATGAAGCCGAAGGCCTGCTGAAAAGAGCCTTTGCCAATGGCGAAGGCAACACCCTGATCCCGCTGGCAATGCTCTACCTGCAATACCCGCACAGTTTCCCGAACATCAACGCCCAGCAGCAGATCAGCAAATGGCGCGCCTCGGGTTACCCGGAAGCCGGTCTCGCCCAGGTGCTGCTGTATCGCACCCAGGACACCTACGACCAGCACCTGGATGAAGTGGAAAGCATCTGCAAGGCGGCGCTGAACACCACCGATATCTGCTACGTCGAGCTGGCCACGGTCTACCAGAAAAAAGCCGAGCCGGAAAAACAGGCCGACCTGCTCAAGCAGATGGAAGCCGGCTACAGCCGCGGCACCGTCACCGCCCAACGGGTCGACAGCGTGGCTCGTGTACTGGGTGATGCAAGCCTGGGCAAGACCGACGAAAAAACCGCCCAGGCCCTGCTGGAAAAAATCGCCCCCGGCTACCCGGCCTCCTGGGTCAGCCTGGCGCAACTGCTCTACGACTTCCCGGAACTGGGCGACGTCGACCAGATGATGAAGTACCTCGACAACGGCCGCGCCGCCGACCAGCCCCGCGCCGAACTGTTGCTGGGCAAGCTCTACTACGAAGGCAAGTGGGTTCCGGCTGACGCCAAGGCCGCCGAAGAGCACTTCCAGAAAGCCGTCGGCCGCGAAGTCGCCGCCGACTACTACCTCGGCCAGATCTACCGCCGTGGCTACCTGGGCAAGGTCTATTCGCAAAAGGCCCTGGACCATCTGTTGACCGCTGCGCGCAACGGCCAGAACAGCGCCGACTTCGCGATTGCCCAGCTGTTTTCCCAAGGCAAGGGCACCAAGCCCGACCCGCTTAACGCCTATGTCTTCAGCCAGTTGGCCAAGGCCCAGGACACGCCGGAAGCCAACGACCTGGCGACCCAGCTCGAAGCGCCGCTGCCCCCGGAACAACGCGCCGAAGGCCAACGCCTGGTGCAACAGGAGCTGGCCGTGCGCGGCACCCTGGCCCAAAGCACGCTGCAATTGCACGCCCTGCAAGAAGAAGACGGCGAGGAATCCCTATGAAGCTCAACCCATTCGTCAAGGCCGGTATCGGCCTGACCTTCGCCCTGCTGTGGTCGTGCCCGACCCTGGCGGCGCTGACCGAAGCCAAGAACTTCGGCCTGGAAGTCAAAGTCACCGGCCAGTCCGAAGATGACCGCGACCTGGGCACCCAGAAAGGCGGCGACGTCAACGGCATCGGCCTTGACCTGCGCCCGTGGATCTACGGTGAAAGCGGTAACTGGAGCGCCTACGCCATGGGCCAGGCCGTGACCTCCAGCGACATCATCGAGACCGACACCCTGCAACAGTCCTCGGATGATGCCACTCAACAGACCAGCAATGACGACCGCAAGAGCAAGAAGAACTACCTGGCGATGCGCGAGTTCTGGGTCGCCTATGGCGGCTTCACGCCCTACCCCGGCGAGATCCTCAAGCTCGGTCGCCAACGCCTGCGCAATGACGACGGCCAATGGCGCGACACCAATATCGAAGCGCTGAACTGGACCTTCGACACCACCTTGCTCAAGGCCAATGTCGGCGTCGCCGAGCGCTTCAGCGAATACCGCACCGACCTCAAGGAACTGTCGCCCAAGGACAAGGACCGTCAGCACCTGTACGCCGACGCCGCCTATCAGTGGACGCCAGGCCAGTGGATCGGCCTGCGCGCGCACCACACCCATGATGACGGCAAGCTCGACTACCCGGAACCGGGCGTGGCCACCGACTCGCTGGACAAGCGCGAGAACGGCGACCTGACCTGGCTCGGCATCGAAGCCAACAGCGACGCCTACAACTGGCGCAACACCAACACCGTCAACTACTGGGCGAGCGTCACCGGCATGCAGGGCGACCGCGACACGGTCAACGCCTTGAACGCCGACGGCACCCGCCCCACCAACGCCAAGCGCAGCGATGACGTGAATGGCTGGGCCACCGATTTGGGTGTACGCCTGCGTCTCGACCCGCAGTGGCAAGTGGGCGCCGCCTACTCCCGCGCCAGTGCCGAATACGAGCAGAACGGCCTGCAAAGCAACCGTTCGAACTGGACCGGTACCCAGTCCCGCGTCCACCGCTTCGGCGAAGCGTTTCGCGGCGAGATGAACAACATGCAGTCCATGAGCCTGTTCGGGTCCTGGCAGCTGCGCGAGGACTATGACGCAAGCCTTGTGTACCACAAGTTCTGGCGCGTCGACGGCAACAAGCCGGTGGGCAGCAACGGCATCGATGCCGTGCAGAACAACACCGATGACGTGACCGGCGCGATCCTGTCCAGCACGTCCCTGCCGCTTGAAGACGGCAAGAAAGATCTCGGCCAGGAGATGGACCTGGTGGTCACCAAGTACTTCAAGAAAGGCCTGCTGCCGGCCGGGCTCAGCCAGTCGATCGACGAGCCGTCGGCCCTGGTGCGCTTCCGTGCAGGCGTGTTCAAGCCGGGCGACGCCTATGGCAGCCAGGTCGACTCGTACATGCATCGCGCCTTTGTCGACGTGATCTGGAAGTTCTGATGGGAGCCTGCGCAATGAAGTCTCAAAGCCTGCTCGTCGCGGCCATGCTGCTGGCCAGCGCCTCGGCCTTCGCCGACAAAGCGCCGACCATCGCCAAAGAGCTGCAACAGGCCAAGACCTACACCATCTCCAGCCCGCCGACCGAGCCGCTGGAGATGGCCAAGCCTGCGCTGCCGGACGTGTCCGGCTACACCGCGGCCAATATCGCGAAAAAGATCGTGCGTACCAAGCCAGGCAAAATCAGCATCCGCCGGATGATGCAGGAAGACGCCCTGAAGGACTTCATCGGCGGCGACAACAAGATGGCCGAATGGGTAGTGCGCCAGCACGGCATTCCCCAGGCGATCTTTGTCGACGACGGCTACATGAACCTCAAGGACCTGCTGAAGAAAGTGCCCAAGCAGTACTTCAGCGAAACCTCGCCGGGGGTGTTCCTGGCCAAGTTGCCGATCGTGGTGGGCCGTAAAGGCATCCTCGAAATCGACAAGCAGACTCAAGAGCTGCGCCTGTCCCAGGAAGCCGGTTCGTTCCTGATCAACGACGGCCAGCTGTTCGTACGTGACACCAGAATCACCGGCTGGCGCGAGAAGACCAACGGCCCGGCGACCTTCCAGTCGCCCAAGGAATTCCGCCCGTTCCTGCTGGCCTGGGGCGGCACCGAGACCTACATCGCCAACAGCAAGATGGCCAGTTTCGGCTACGCCAACAGTAAGTCGTATGGCGTGAGTATTTCCCAGTACACGCCGAACATGGCCAAGGTGCTCAAGCGCCCCGAGCCGACGGGCTGGATCGTCGACTCCGAGTTCTCGGACATGTGGTACGGCTTCTACTGCTACGAAACCACCGGCTTTGTGCTCAAGGGCAATACCTACAAAGACAACATCGTCTACGGCATTGACCCCCACGACCGTTCACACGGCCTGATCATCACCGACAACACCGTCTACGGCACGAAGAAGAAGCACGGCATCATCATTTCCCGGGAAGTGAACGACAGCTTCATCTTCAACAACCGCAGCTTCGACAACAAGCTCTCGGGCCTGGTGATCGACCGTAACAGCGTCAACAACCTGATCGCCGACAACGAGATCTACCGCAACCACACCGACGGCATCACCCTCTATGAGAGCGGCGATAACCTGCTGTGGGGCAACAAGGTGATCAGCAACCGTCGCCACGGCATCCGCGTGCGTAACAGCGTGAACATTCGCCTGTACGAGAACATTGCCATGGCCAACGGGCTGACCGGCGTGTACGGCCACATCAAGGATTTGACCGACACCGACCGCGACATCGCCCTCGACCCGTTCGACACCAAGGTCTCGCTGATCGTGGTCGGCGGTGAACTGGCCGCCAACGGCAGCGGGCCGCTGTCCATCGACTCGCCGCTGAGCGTCGAGCTGTACCGCGTATCGATGCTTGCGCCGACCAAATCCAGTGGCATCAGCTTCTCGGGCGTTCTTGGCGATCGCCAGGAAGAGATCCTCGACTTGCTGGTACGCCAGAAGAAAGCCGTGCTGATCGACCCTGTCGAACGCCAGACCGAAATGCAGGACTGAGGATGACCTTTATGCACCCACACATGATCAAACTGCTCAGCCTTTCGGGTTTGACCCTCGGCCTGCTCGCGGCCAGCCAGGGCGTGCGCGCCGACGAAATCAAGGCGCCAACCTTCACCGCCGAACCGTGCTGCAGCCTGTGCCCGGCCGCCCACGACGCGAAGAACTACACCACGCGCTACCAGCAGAACTTCACCACCCTGGTGCAAGCCCAGGGCGACTGGCTGTTCCGGACCCAGGAAGACCTGCGCACCGAATTCGACACCAGCCCCGCCGGCTACAAACGCATGCAGCAGCTGCACGATGCGTTCAAGAGCAAGGGCGTGGAACTGGTGGTGGTCTACCAGCCGACCCGTGGCTTGGTGAACCGCAACAAGCTCAACCCTGAAGAGAAAGCCAGGTTCGATTTCGACAAGGCCCTGGGCAATTACAAGACCATGCTCGGGCGCTTCGCCAAGATGGGCTACGTCGTACCGGACCTGTCGCCGCTGACCAACGAGCAACTGCCGGATGAATTGCCGGCCCACGATTTCTACTTCCGCGGCGACCAACACTGGACGCCATACGGCGCCCAGCGCACCGCCAAAATCGTCGGCGCGAAAGTGCGGGCGATGCCTGAATTTGCCGGCATCCCGCAGCGTGAATTCGAGACCAAACGTTCCGGGCGCATGGGCAAGACCGGCACCCTGCACAACATGGCCGGGCAACTGTGCGGCACCAGCTACGCGATCCAGTACATGGACCAGTTCACCACCGAGCCCAAGGGCGAGGCGGCAGACGGCGACCTGTTCGGTGATTCCGGCAACCCGCAGATCACCCTCGTGGGTACCAGCCACAGTGGCAAGAACTACAATTTCGCCGGCTTCCTGGAACAGGAAATCGGTGCCGACATCCTCAACGTCGCCTTCCCCGGTGGTGGCCTGGAAGGCTCGATGATCCAGTACCTGGGCAGCGAAGAATTCCAGAAGACCCCGCCGAAGATCCTGATCTGGGAATTCTCGCCGCTGTATCGCCTGGACCAGGAGACCATCTACCGCCAGATGATGTCGCTGCTGGACAACGGCTGTGAAGGCAAGACCGCCCAGATGAGCGCCAGCACCACGCTGAAACCCGGCAAGAACGAATTGCTGGTGAACAGTTCGAACAAAGACCTGCGCAACAGCAGTCACCAGGTCGACATCCGCTTCGCCGACCCATCGGTGAAAACCCTGCAAGCCACCCTCTGGTACATGAACGGGCGCCACGAGGACATCAAGATCGAGAAACCCGAAACATCCGATACAGACGGGCGTTTCGCCTTTGAACTGCGCACCGATGAAGACTGGGCCACGCAAAACCTGCTGGCCGTGGAAGTGCAGGGCCCTGAAGCGGGCCAGGCCGCGCAGAAAGTCGAAGCGAAAATTTGCACACGCAACGTATTCCCCGCCGGTGGTCAACAGACTGCTTCAACGGGGCAATGAGGTTACTTATGCAGAAGTTATTGATTCCAACGCTGCTGGGCCTGGCGATGTTTGCCGGCCAAGTCAACGCCGCCGCACCACTGCGTCCGCCCCAGGGTTATTTCGCCCCGGTGGAAGCATTCAAGACCGGCGACTTCAAGAATGACTGCGACGCCATGCCGGCGCCGTACACCGGCTCGCTGCAATTTCGCAGCAAGTACGAAGGTTCGGACAAGGCTCGTTCCACCCTGAATGTGCAGTCCGAAAAAGCCTTTCGCGACAGCACCGCCGACATCACCAGGCTGGAAAAAGACACCAGCAAGCGCGTGATGCAATTCATGCGCGACGGCCGTCCGGAGCAGTTGGAATGCACGCTGAACTGGCTCACCAGCTGGGCCAAGGCCGATGCATTGATGTCCAAGGACTTCAACCACACCGGCAAGTCCATGCGCAAATGGGCACTGGGCAGCATGGCGTCGGCCTATGTGCGCCTGAAGTTCTCCGACTCTCATCCGCTGGCCAACCACCAGCAGGAGTCGCAGTTGATCGAAGCCTGGTTCAGCAAAATGGCCGACCAAGTGGTGAGCGACTGGGACAACCTGCCGCTGGATAAAACCAACAACCACTCCTACTGGGCTGCCTGGTCGGTGATGGCGACCTCCGTCGCCGTGAACCGCCGCGACCTGTTTGACTGGGCCGTGAAGGAATACAAGGTCGGCGCCAACCAGGTGGATGCCCAAGGCTTCCTGCCGAACGAATTGAAGCGTCAGCAACGGGCCCTGTCGTACCACAACTACGCCCTGCCGCCGCTGGCGATGATCGCCAGTTTTGCCCTGGTGAACGGTGTGGACCTGCGCCAGGAAAACAACGGCGCATTGAAACGCCTGGGTGACAAGGTGCTGGCCGGGGTGAAAGACCCGGAGATCTTCGAGCAGAAGAACGGCAAGGAACAGGACATGAAGGACCTCAAGGAAGACATGAAATTTGCCTGGCTTGAGCCCTTCTGCACCCTCTACACCTGCGCCCCGGATGTGATCGAGCGCAAGCACGGGATGCAGCCGTTCAAGACGTTCCGCCTGGGGGGTGACCTGACCAAGGTCTACGACCCGGCGCATGAGAAAGGCAACAAAGGCAGCTGACGAAACGCACTTCAAATGTGAGAGCGGGCTTGCTCGCGAAGGCGGTGTATCAGTCGCCCTCTGTGTTGAATGACACACCGCATTCGCGAGCAAGCCCGCTCCCACATTTTGAGCCGGTTTCGTCAGTGGGAATGTAATACCGCCCCTCTCCGTTTTCGGTGGGGGGTTTGGGGGGGCCGTTGGCCCTTGACTGTTGGTTAAACATGGAGAGATCGGGATGGTTTTCTCGTCCAATGTGTTCCTGTTCCTGTTCTTGCCGATCTTCCTCGGCTTGTACTACCTGAGCGGGCAACGCTATCGCAATCTGCTGCTGCTGGTTGCCAGTTATGTGTTCTACGCCTGGTGGCGAGTGGACTTCCTGGCGCTGTTCGCCGCCGTGACGCTGTGGAACTACTGGATCGGCCTCAAGGTCGGTGCGGCAGGCGTGCGCACCAAGCCCGCCCAGCGCTGGCTGCTGCTGGGCGTGGCGGTCGATCTGTGCATCCTCGGCTACTTCAAGTACGCCAACTTCGGTGTCGACAGCATCAACCTGATGATGAAGTCGGCCGGCCTTGAGCCTTTCATCCTGACCCACGTGCTGTTGCCGATCGGGATCTCGTTCTACATCTTCGAGTCCATCAGCTACATCATCGACGTGTACCGCGGCGACACCCCGGCCACCCGCAACCTGATCGACTTTGCGGCGTTCGTGGCGATCTTCCCGCATCTGATTGCCGGCCCGGTGTTGCGCTTTCGCGACCTGGCCGACCAGTTCAACAACCGCACCCACACCCTCGATAAATTCTCCGAGGGCTGCACGCGGTTCATGCAGGGTTTCATCAAGAAGGTGTTTATCGCCGACACCCTGGCGGTGGTCGCCGATCATTGCTTCGCCCTGCAAAACCCCACCACCGGCGATGCCTGGCTCGGCGCACTGGCGTACACCGCGCAGCTGTACTTCGACTTCTCCGGCTACAGCGACATGGCCATCGGCCTGGGCTTGATGATGGGTTTTCGCTTCATGGAAAACTTCAAGCAGCCGTACATCAGCCAGTCGATCACCGAGTTCTGGCGGCGCTGGCATATCAGCCTGTCCACCTGGCTGCGTGACTACCTGTACATCACCCTGGGCGGCAACCGTAAAGGCACGCTGACCACCTACCGCAACCTGTTCCTGACCATGCTCCTCGGTGGCCTGTGGCACGGTGCGAACATCACCTACATCGTGTGGGGCGCCTGGCACGGCATGTGGCTGGCGATTGAAAAAGCCATCGGCCTCAACACCGCACCGCGCAGTTTCAACGTTGTGCGCTGGGCCTTCACCTTCCTGCTGGTGGTGATGGGCTGGGTGATCTTCCGCTCGGAAAACCTGCACGTCGCCGGCCGTATGTACGGCGCGATGTTCAGCTTCGGCGAGTGGTCGCTGTCGGAACTCAACCGCGCCAGCCTCACCGGCCTGCAAGTGGCAACCCTGGTGGTGGCGTACGCAACCCTGGCGTTCTTCGGCCTGCGGGACTTCTACAGCAACCGCCCACCGGAAAAAACCAAGCCTGCGGTGAACACCCAGGCCGATGGCCCGGCGACTGCGCAACCGGGCTTGATCAAGGCCGTACCGGGCGACAACCCGGGCAGCATCCATGAGCCCGGCTACACCGTGGGCACCGAGGCCACCGTGCAACCGGCCTACTGGAGCGCCACCTGGCCACGCTACGCCATGCGCGCCGCAGTACTGCTGCTGTTCGTGGCGTCGATTCTCAAACTTTCGGCGCAGAGCTTCTCGCCGTTCCTTTACTTCCAGTTCTGAGGGAGCCGACCATGACCCGTTCATTACGCGTCCTCTACATCGCCTTGTTCCTCGCCGTGCTGCTGGCGTTGGGCGCCTGGTCGATGCGCAGTTTCTTCGGCTTCAGCACCAACGCCGACGCCACCGTGCTCAACGGCCGCTGGACAAAGGCCGTCGAGACCCACTACGACGACCAGTTCCCGATCAAGCGCCTGGGCACCAACCTCTGGGCAGCGCTGGACTACAAGCTGTTCAACGAAGGCCGCCCTGGCGTGGTGATTGGCCGCGACCACTGGTTGTACAGCGACGAGGAATTCAACCCGATCGTCAACGAAGACCAGAACCTGCAAGGCAACTACGCCTTGGTGGAAGGCGTGCGCCAGAAGCTCAAGGCCCAGGGTATCCAACTGGTGATGGCGATCGTGCCAGCCAAGGTGCGGCTGTACCCGGAACACCTGGGTGAAGTGCAGCCGGCGAGCATCCGCGCCGGTCTGTACCAGGACTTCCATGCCCGCATGGCCGCCGACAAGATCGTCGCCCCTGACCTGATGGGTCCGCTGCAACAGGCCAAGCTGCACGGCCAGCAAGTGTTCCTGCGCACCGACACCCACTGGACCCCGGACGGCGCTGAAGTGGCGGCCAAAGAATTGGCCAAGACAATTGCCAACAAAACGCCCCTGAGCGGCGAGCCTCAACGCTTTGTCACCGAAGCCGAGAAGACCGAGCCACACAAGGGCGACCTGCGCCTGTTCCTGCCGCTGGACCCGCTGTTCGAAAACCTGATGCCGCCCAAGGAGCCACTGCAAAAACGCGTGACGCACCTGGCTGAAACCAAAGGCGACGATGCGCTGTTCACCGACAGTGAAACCCCGGTGGCACTGGTGGGCACCAGCTACAGCGCCAACCCGAACTGGAACTTTGTCGGCGCGCTGAAGCAAGCCCTGGGCAGCGACGTCATCAACTACTCCGAAGACGGCCACGGCCCGATCCTGCCGATGCTCAGCTACCTGAAAAGCGACGACTTCAAGAACAGCCCGCCACAGGTGCTGATCTGGGAGTTTCCCGAGCGTTATCTGCCTGTGAACAACGAAATCGGCGATGCCGACCCGCAGTGGGTTGCGCAGCTCAAACAAGCCGGTATGCGCCAACAGAACATGGCTATCAACACCCCCACCGTTAAAAACATGAACTCCGAGACGCCCGACCGGGCGCAAAACTGAAAGAGAGGTAACTCACATGACTTTCACTACTAACCTCGCAAAAACTTTTGCCCTCGTCGCCGGCATGAGCGTTGTTTCGATGTCCGCCTTCGCCGGTGGCGACGCCGCCCTCTACGGTCCCGTCGCGCCAAAAGGCTCGAGCTTTGTGCGGGTGTACAACGCCAGCAACCAGGAAGTCAGCGCCACCGTCGGCAGCACCAACCTCAACGAGGTTGCACCGCTGGCCAGCAGTGACTTCAGCTTCATGCCGGGCGGTGACTACAGCGCCAAGGTCGGCAGCCAGACCCTGCCGGTCAAGCTCGCCGCCGACCACTACTACACCCTGGTCAGCAGCGGCAGCGGCCAACCGCAACTGATCGAAGAACCGCCGTTCAAGAACAAGCAGAAATCCCTGGTGCGCGTGCAGAACCTCAGTGACAAGTCGCTGACCCTGAAAACCGCCGATGGCAAGACCGACGTGGTCCAGGCCGTGGCCGCCAAGGGCCGTGGCGAGCGCGAGATCAACCCGGTGAAGGTCAGCCTGGCGCTGTATGAAGGCGATAAAAAAGTCGGCGACGTGAAGCCGGTAGCTCTGGAACGCGGTGAGGCCGCAGTGCTGTACGTCACCGGCACCGGCGCCAACCTGTCGCCAGTGTGGGTGAAACGCCCTGTGTCGACCCGCTGATTAGATTTTCAGATTGACGCTGCCCCCTGTGGGAGCTGGCTTGCCTGCGATGCGGACAACTCGGTGTATCAGGTACACCGAGGTGATGCCATCGCGGGCAAGCCCGGCTCCCACAGGCTCTAACCAAATTTGATTCAAGGAGAAACACCATGATCCCAGTAATCCTTTCCGGTGGTAGCGGCTCACGTCTTTGGCCGCTTTCGCGTAAACAGTTTCCCAAGCAGTTCTTGGCCCTGACCGGCGAGCACACCTTGTTCCAGCAAACCCTGGAGCGCCTGGTGTTCGACGGCATGGACGCGCCCATCGTGGTGTGCAACAAGGACCACCGCTTTATCGTCAACGAGCAACTGGCTGCCCGCAAACTGGAAACCCAGCGCATCCTGATGGAGCCGTTCGGCCGCAATACCGCGCCGGCCGTGGCCCTGACGGCGATGATGCTGGTCAACGAAGGCCGCGACGAGCTGATGCTGGTGCTGCCCGCCGACCATGTGCTGGATGACCAGAAAGCCCTGCAACGCGCCCTGGCCCTGGCCACTGTGGCGGCTGAGCGTGGCGAAATGGTGCTGTTCGGTGTGCCGGCCACCCGTCCGGAGACCGGCTACGGCTATATCAAGTCGACCAACGATTCGCTGCTGCCCGAAGGCGTCAGCCGCGTGCAACAGTTCGTGGAAAAACCCGATGAAAAACGCGCCGCCGAATTCGTCAAGAGCGGTGGTTATTTCTGGAACAGCGGCATGTTCCTGTTCCGTGCCAGCCGCTTCCTCGAAGAGCTGAAAAAACACGACCCGGACATCTACGACACCTGCCTGCTGACCCTGGAACGCAGCAACCAAACCGCCGACACCATCGACATCGACGAATCCACCTTCGCCTGCTGCCCGGACAATTCCATCGACTACGCCGTGATGGAAAAAACCCAACTGGCCTGCGTGGTGCCGTTGACTGCCGGCTGGAGCGACGTGGGTTGCTGGGCATCGCTGTGGGACGTGAATGAAAAAGACGCCAACGGTAACGTCAGCAAGGGCGACGTGGTGATCCAGGACAGCAAGAACTGCATGATCCACGGCAACGGCAAGCTGGTGTCGGTGATTGGCCTGGAAAACATCGTGGTGGTGGAAACCAAGGACGCGATGATGATTGCCCACAAGGACAAGGTCCAGGGCGTCAAGCAGATGGTCAACACCCTCAACGAGCAGGGCCGCAGCGAAACCCAGAACCACTGCGAGGTGTACCGTCCATGGGGCTCGTACGACTCGGTGGATATGGGCGGGCGCTTCCAGGTCAAGCACATCTCGGTGAAACCGGGCGCGTGCCTGTCGTTGCAGATGCACCACCACCGCGCCGAACACTGGATCGTGGTCAGCGGCACCGCCGAAGTCACCTGTGACGAGAACGTGTTCCTGCTCACCGAAAACCAGTCCACCTACATCCCGATTGCCTCGGTGCACCGTTTGCGTAACCCGGGCAAGATTCCATTGGAGATTATCGAGGTGCAGTCCGGCAGCTACCTGGGTGAAGACGATATCGAACGCTTTGAAGATATCTACGGTCGATCCACGCCAATCGAGCGTGGCGTTTCGGTGAAAACCATCGCGCAGTAAACAGAGCAGCACAACAAGCCCCCGCCCCACCGACTGCGTCCCCTATCCGCAGCCGGTGGGCCGGGGGCTTTTTCTTTGGGGCCGGGGAACCCGAAGATGGTCAACTCCACCTACG
This sequence comes from Pseudomonas sp. SDO5522_S412, assembly GCF_054071215.1. Classification (NCBI taxonomy): domain Bacteria; kingdom Pseudomonadati; phylum Pseudomonadota; class Gammaproteobacteria; order Pseudomonadales; family Pseudomonadaceae; genus Pseudomonas; species Pseudomonas sp. SDO5522_S412. The sequence continues at coordinate 17,391 of NZ_JBSVWQ010000004.1, forward strand.
CTTGGTTAGGATGCCCGTTCCGTTTTCGAGGTTGTTGCCATGTTCTTTGGTGTCTTGCTGATTATCACCTGGCTGATCCTCTTGCTGCGCTACCCCGCCAGGGCGTTGCCGGTTTCCCTCGCGGCCGCCGTCGGCCTGGGCCTGGTGGCGGTATGGGTGGTGTGGCTGGACAACCGCGAGGCCCAGCAATTGGCACGCCTGGAACTGCGTACCGTCTACGCGCCGAAAGAATGCCCCGCAGACCGCCCGCTCAAGCTCACCTTGAACAACGGCAACAACGTACCGCTGACCGAATTGCGTTGGCGCATCGCCGCGTATGCGCCGGGCGATACGGTCAACCTGGCAGACAACGTGTACGCTGCCCCGCGCTATCGCGGCCCCGGCGAACTGCAGGCCGGCGCCACCTGGGAAGACTGCCTGCCAGTGCCGCCGCTGCGCCCCGGCTACCGCCCGCAAACCCTGGAATTTCGTGCCGAGCATTTGCAAGGCAGCTTCTCTGACTGATAACGACAAAGGACTGATCCATGCCCAACGTACTGATCACCGGGTGCTCCAGTGGCATTGGCCGTGCCCTGGCGGACGCCTTCAGGCAAGCCGGCTTTGACGTGTGGGCCAGCGCCCGGCGCAGCGAGGATGTGGCGGCACTTGCCAGCGCCGGCTTTAACGCGGTGCAACTGGACGTCAACGACAGCGCTGCACTGGCGCAGTTGGCCGGGCAGGTCGGCGAGCTGGATGTGCTGATCAACAACGCCGGCTATGGCGCCATGGGTCCGTTGCTCGACGGCGGCACCCAGGCGATGCAGCAGCAATTCGAGACCAACGTATTCTCAGTGGTCGGCGTGACTCAGGCGCTGTTCCCGGCCCTGCGTCGCCGTAAAGGGTTGGTGGTGAATATCGGCAGCGTGTCCGGCGTGTTGGTCACACCGTTCGCCGGTGCGTATTGCGCCTCGAAAGCCGCAGTGCATGCCTTGAGTGATGCGTTGCGCATGGAGCTCGCACCGTTTGGCGTGCGGGTGATGGAAGTGCAGCCGGGTGCCATCGATACAAGTTTTGCAAAAAACGCCGGCACCCAGGCCGAACTGTTGATCAATGAAAAGTCGCCCTGGTGGCCACTGCGCGAAAGCATCCGCGCCCGGGCCAAGGCCTCCCAGGATCGGCCTACGCCCGCCAGCCAGTTTGCGGCAGACGTGCTCAAGGCCGTGCAACAGACCACGCCGCCGCGCCTGTTGCGCTCGGGTAATGGCTGCCGGGCACTGCCGTGGATGGCGGCGTTGCTGCCCAAGGGTTTGCTGGAGACTGTCTTGAAAAAACGCTTTGGCCTGAGCGGCCGGCTCTAAGAGCCCCCGCCTCCCCGTGGCGAGGGAGCTTGCTCCCTCGCCACACGGTTTCTCGGCTGATCAGCCTTTCATGAAATCAATGAAGGCCCGCACTTTCAGGGGCAAATGCCGGGTATCCGGGTACAACGCGTAAACCCCCTGCGGCGCAAATCGATACCCCGGCAGCAACCGCACCAAACGCCCCGCATCCAGGTCTTCCTGCACCAACCACTGGGGCAGGATCGCCACGCCGTGCCCGCGCACGGCAAACGCCTGGAGAATCGCGGCACTGTCGGCAACCAGTGAAGCCTTGCCGGGGCCTGGACGGTACAGGTGCTCATGGCCGGCCGGGTCGACCACCGTCAACTCCGTCAGCCGCCCGTGCCCCAGCTTGGGCAGTTGCTCCAGTTCTTCCAGCGTGGCGACCCCGGCAAACCCCGGTGCAGCCACGGCGAGGATTTCGTAGCTCGACAGCTGCACCGCCCGATGATTGGAGTCGAGCATCCGCCCCAATCGAATAGCCACATCGAAGCGCTCGGAGATCAGGTCGGCGTGGCTGGAGGAGGTGGATAACTGGATGTTCAATTCCGGGTGCAGGCCGCGAAAGGTTTCCACTGCCGGCACCACCACCGCCAATCCGTATTCGACGGTGGTGGTGATCCGCAATGTGCCCTTGAGCTGGCTGTGCTCCGAACGGGCCTCTTCCACCGCCAGGCGCGCTTCTTCCAGCATGCGCGTGCAGCGCAGGTAAAAGCGTTCGCCCGCATCGGTCAGTGCCAGTTGCCGAGTACTGCGGGTCAGCAGGGTCACTCCCAGTTCGGCTTCCAGGCGCTTGAGGTTGAAGCTCACCACTGCTCGCGTCTGCCCGAGGACATCAGCGGCTGCCGTCAACGAACCGGCCTCGACCACGGCCTTGAAGGTGTCGAAACGATCCAGGCTGACCATTAGCCACGCCCTCATTTGTCAAAATATTTTTGACAAACTAACAGTCAAACCGCTGTTTCCCAAGTGCCCGCACCCACCTACCCTGCCGCCATCCACAGCAGGAACTGCGCAATGACCTACCGCTCGAAAGTCACCTGGATCTTTCTACTGGGCTTCGCCCTCGACCTGGTGAACATGTTTGTCGCCACCATCGCTTACCCGGACATCGCCCGCGAGTTGCACGCCTCGGTCACGCAACTGGCATGGATCGGCAACGCCTACATGCTCGGCCTGACCGTCGTCATTCCCCTGAGTGTTTGGCTGGCGGCGCTGCTGGGTGAGCGCCGGTTGATTGCCATCAGCCTGCTGCTGTTCGGCGTAGCCTCGGTGCTGGTGGGCCAGGCCGCCTCGATTGAAGCGCTGATCGGCTGGCGCCTGTTGCAGGGCTTGGGTGGCGGCTTGTTGATTCCGGTGGGGCAAGCCTTGGCCTATCGGCATTTTCCGCCGGCAGAACGCAGCCAACTGACAGCCAGGGTCATGCTGGTGGCGCTGCTGATTCCGGCGTTGTCGCCAGCATTGGGCGGCCTGGTGGTGGACAGCGTGTCGTGGCGCTGGATCTTTTTCGCCAACCTGCCGCTGGCGCTGATCACCTTGATGTTGACCTTGCGCTGGCTGGTGGCAGACACGCCCGCGTCCACACGCCCGGCGCTGGAGCTCGGTCACGTATTGGGCCAGGCTCGCCGCCCGATGCTGCGGGTCGCGATGCTGGTTTACCTGTTCATCCCGGGGGTGTTTATCGGCACCAGCCTGGTGGCGATTCTTTATCTGCACGGTCTTGGCTTTACCGCCAGCCTCATCGGCGCGCTGATGCTGCCGTGGGCGCTGGCCTCGGGGCTGGCGATTGCCTTGAGCAAAAAACTGTTCAATCGCTGCGGGCCGAGGCCGCTGCTGCTGGCGGGCATGCTGCTGCAAGCCCTCGGCATCCTGTTGCTGATCGAGCCGCACCCGGTTGTCGTGGTGCTCGCCTACCTCCTGATGGGCCTGGGTGGCAGCCTGTGCAGCAGCACCGCGCAAACCCTGGCCTTTCTCGACATTCCGGCCGAGCGCATGGGGCATGCCAGCGCATTGTGGAACATCAATCGGCAATTGAGTTTTTGCCTCGGTGCCGCCGTGCTCAGTGGGGTGCTGGCTGCGCTGGACTCGTTCACCGTCACCTTCGCGATTGCCGCGGCGTTGACCCTGTTTCCGTTATTTGCCGTACTGTGCCTGGATGCGTCCAAGGTACGGACACTGCTTCACCCTGCCAGCGAGCCCACACGATGATTGACTACCGCGATTTTTTTGATGAAGTGATCCAGGCCCATGTCGAGATCGAGCAATGGTTTGCCGGCACAGCCCCCGAGGGAACACTGGAGGTTTTGCTGAGGCGTTTTTCGCCGGACTTTTCCATGATCACCCCGGCGGGCAAACAACTGGATTTTGCACTGCTCAACCAGCTGTTCAGCCAGGCTGGCGGCAAGCGGCCCGGGTTCAAGATCAGCCTCAGCGAGTTTGCCGGGATTGACCGACATGCCCGTGGCGCGACGGTAAGTTATCGCGAACAGCAGGTGGATGGCAGCGGTGCCCAAACCGATCGGCGATCGACCGTGGTGTTTGAAAAGCAGGCCAGTGGCGCCCTGCTGTGGCGCCACTTGCACGAGACGTTTCTACAGGCCTGACACGGTAAAAATGTGGGAGCGGGCTTGCTCGCGAATGCGGTGGATCAGTCGATATTTTCGTTGACTGACACACTGCCTTCGCGAGCAAGCACGCTCCCACATTCAGTTCTGTGTTTGATTGACGATCACGGTGCAGGTGATCCCCGCCGCCAACAGCACACCTTCCGGCACTTCATCGATATGAATCCGCACCGGCACCCGCTGGGCCAGGCGCACCCAGTTGAACGTCGGGTTCACATCGGCGATCAACTCGCGGCTCTCCGGGTTGTCCCGGTCGTAGATGCCGCGCGAAATGCTTTCCACGTGGCCCTTGAGGGTTTCGCCGCTCATCAACTGCATGTCGGCCTTGTCCCCGACTTTGACGTGGGGCAGCTTGGTTTCTTCAAAGAAGCCGTACACCCAGAACGAGTTCATATCCACCACCGCCATCTTCGCCTCGCCAATACGCGCATAGTCGCCGCGGTGCACGTTGAGGTTGGTGACGTAGCCGTCGACCGCCGCCACCACCTGGGTGCGCTTGAGGTTCAGTTGCGCCGCTTCAAGCTGGGCCAGGGCATGTTGGTAGTCGGCCAGGGCCGAGTCGGCGATGTTACTGGCGTCGTCGCGGTTTTCCTTGGAGATCACCAGGGCGTCGAGGTCGGCGCGGCGGTGGGCGTTGACCTTGCGCATCTCCCAGGTGGCCTTGCGGGAAGCCACCAGGGATTGCGCCTGCTTGACCGCAATCTGGTAATGCTCAGGGTCGATCTGCATCAGCAGGTCACCCTTTTTCACCAACTGGTTGTCACGCACCGGAACGTTGACCACTTCGCCGGTGACGTCGGCGGCGACGTTGATGATGTCGGCGCGCACCCGGCCATCGCGGGTCCAGGGAGTTTCCATGTAGTGCACCCACAACGTGCGGCCAATCCAGATCGCCAGGGCCAGTACCAGCAAGGTCGCGAGCAGGCTGAAAAACTTTTTCATCGGGGCATTCTCAACGGTAGACGGTCAGCGCCAGGGCGCCGAACAAGCAAGCGAACAGGCTCAGGCGCAGCAGCGCCGGGTGCCAGAAAAAACGGTACAGGTCAAAGCCGGCCAGGAACCGGTCAAGGGCCCAGGCCAGGCCCGCCGCGATCAGAAACATCAGGGTCATGGTGGGCATGTAGACGCCGTGGAAGGCGATTTCACGAGGCATGGGCGGGTCCTTCGGGCTTGAGGGCAGCCAGGGGTGATTGCGGGTCCAGCAATGAGGTGCGGATAAAGTGCAGGTAGCTTTTCACCCGGCGCAGGGCCGAGGTGTCGAAGTGCGGGGCGAAGGGTTCGTCGGTGGCCTGCACGCGGCTGATGGCATGGTCCACGGCGATCAGGCTGCGCTCCAGGTTGCTGGCGCTGGGTTGCAGGAACAGCCGCACCAGCGAACGGCCCATCACCCGGATCGCCTGGCGCCACGGCTGGGACTCGGCATACGCCGGGTGCACCGGCAGGATTGCCTGTTCCTTGCGCAACTCGATGATCGCGTGACCGACTTCCAGCACCACGAACATCCAGCGCAGCAGGTTGCGTTGCACCTGGGGTTGCCCGGCGGCAAAGCCGTAGGCCTGGTGCAGCAGGTCGCGGGTGCGGCTTTCGAAACCCGACGCCAGGCCCTTGAGTTTGCCGCTGATGGCGAACACCACTTGCTCGCGCAAGTCCTGCTCCAGCCGACGCCACAACCAGCGGCTGTTGGGCGGCAGGATGATCGCGCCCGCCGCCGCACACACCAGCATGCCGATGACCATGGCGATGTAGTCGTTGATGAAGGTGTAGGGGTTGTAGATCGTGAGGTTGTCCGGCACCGAGCCGGTGCTGAAGAAGATCAGCAACCCGACGCCGACTCCCGCGTACTGCGGGCGTGAAGCCAGGAACGAACCGAAGATGATCACCGGCGCGAGCATCACGCACAGCAACGGGAAACCGTCGATCCAGGGAAACACGAAGAACATTTCGACAAAGCCCACCAGCGCCCCGATCAAGGTACCGCAAGCCATTTGAAAGGCCATGCGCTTGGGGTTGGGGGTGGCGGCCGACAAACCCACCGTCGCCGCGGCGATCAGGGTCATGGTGGCGCCACTGGGCCAGGCCGTGGCCACCCAGTAACTGCCGAGCACGATCAGGATAAACGAGGCGCGAATCCCCGAGGCGGCGCAGGCCAGCCAGTTGGTTTTTGGGGTGTAGGGTTCGTCCCAGTGTTCGCGCTCGTGGCTGTGATCCGCCAGGGAGGCGTGGGTCTGGGCGTAGTTGTGCAAGTCGTCGACGAAGCGGTACAGCAGCTCATAGGCGGTGTGAAAGTCCAACAGTTCGGCGTCGCTGGGGGCGCTTTCCTGGAAGCGGGTGCGCAGGCTGCGCACCTTGGCGGGCAGGCCTTCCTTGTAGGCGTTCAACTGATTGGCCAGGCGCGCCGCATCGGGGCTGGTGAGCGCACGGCCGGAAAAACCGTCGAGCAGTTCCGCCAGGTCTTGCAGGCCCGGCTTGATCGCAGCCACCACGTGATCGGCCTCCTGGCTGCGCAGGCGCTCGAGCAATTGGTGCAAGGCGTTGAAGCGCGTGGTGATGCCCATGAACTCGCTGTTCAAGCGCGTCAGCCGGCCATTGCGCCGCCGCATGTGCGGGTCTTCGAACACGGTGATGCTGCGCAGCCCTTCCAGGCCCACGGCTTCGGCGATAAAGCGCACGTTGCTGCGTTCAAAGCCTTCGCGCTCGCTGCGACCGCGCAGGCCGTCGGTGACGAACAGCGCGAACACACCGAAGCGCTGGTACAGGGCGTTGCGCATCGCAGCGCTGGAGGTTTGCGGCAGGATCGCGGCGCTGACCAGCGTGGAGCAGACAATCCCCAACGAGATTTCCAGGACTCGCCACACCGCCGCCATAAACGCGCCGTCGGGATGGGCCAGGGCCGGCAAGCCGACCATCGCCGCGGTGTAGCCGGCCAGCACAAAACCGTAGGCGCGAAAGTTGCGATTGCGGGTCGCGCCAGCAGTGCAGATGCCGACCCAGATCGCCAGCGAACCGAGGAACAGTTCAGTGTTCTGCGTAAACAACGCGATCAGGAACACCATCACCGCCGAGCCCGCCAGGGTGCCCAGGAAGCGGTAGAAACTCTTGGCGAACACCTGGCCGCTTTGCGGCTGCATCACAATAAACACCGTGATCATCGCGGTACGCGGTTGCGGCAATTCCAGGCGCATGGCCAGCCACAGCGTCAGGAACGCCGCGATCAGCACCTTGAAGATATAGACCCAGGTCACGCCATCACTGCGCGCCCAATCGAAGAAACCACGGCGCCACTCAAGCGAGTGCAACCAGCGCAGCGGTGCAGGCAAGGGAGTCATCGCATCCTACTCAGTGATCAAACACGGCGAGGGCCGCCGGGGTCTTGCTCGGTAAGGTCTGGCTGTCCTGAGGCACATCGCTGCCGGCACCGAGGCCACCGCCCAACGCGGTCACCAGTTCGGCGTGGGCACTCAGGCGTGCAGCCTGGACCTGCTGCTGCACCTGCTGCTGGCGGAACAACAGGCTCTGGGCATTCAGCACGTTGAGGTAGTCGGTGAGGCCGCGCTGGTAGGCGATCATCGCGATGTCATAGGTTTTCTGCGCCGAGGCCACGGATTCGGCGGCGAAGGCTTGCTGCTTGTCCATCGACTCGCGGCGGATCAACTGATCGCTGATGCCCTTGAGCGCGTTGACCAGGGTCTGGTTGTAGTGCGCGACGGCGATGTCGTAGCCGGCGCTGGCTTCACCCAGTTGCGAGCGCAGGCGGCCACCGTCGAAGATCGGCAGGCTGATGGCAGGGCCGGCGGTGTAGTTGAGTTTCTTGCCGGTCAGGAAACTCAGCATCCCGCCGCCGGTGGCGACGTAGCCGAGGCTGCCCACCAGGTCGACGTTGGGGTAGAAACCGGCGTGGGCCACATCAATGCCACGGGCCTGGGCCGCCACTTGCCAGCGGCTGGCGACCACGTCCGGGCGCTGGCCGAGCAGTTCGGCGGGCAAGCTCGACGGCAGTTTCAGCGGCGCGGCCAGGGACAAGGTGGGCCGCTGCAACTGCGCGCCCGCCCCCGGCCCTTTGCCCGCCAGCGCGGCCAACTGGTTGCGACTCAGGGCGATCTGTTCATCCAGGGCGTCCAGCTGGCGATGGGTTTCCGGCAGCGGCGTCTCGGCCTGGCTGACTTCGAAGTGGGTGCCGATCCCACCATTCAAACGCTTTTGCGCAAGGTCGAGAATCTGTTGTTGCTGGGCCAGGGTGGCGGCCACGATATCGCGCTGGGCGAAGTGCAACGACAGCTGGATATAGGCGCGCACCACGTTGTTCTGCAATTCGAGCTGCGCCTGGCGCGCTTCGGCGGCGCTCATGTGGGCCATGTCCACGGCGCGCTCGGTGGCGTTGCTTTCGCGGCCCCAGAGGTCGAGGGCATAACTCAGCCCCAGGGACGCGTTGTTGTCCCAGGTGGTGGAATTGTCCAGCGCGCCCGGGCCGTAGAATTGGTCGCTGGGCCAGTTATGGCGCTTGAGCGTGGCATCACCATTGATCTGCAACGACTCGGCCGACTCGGCGATCCCGGCCATGGCCCGGGCTTCACGCACACGTGCAGCGGCCATGGCCATGCTCGGGCTGCCTTGCACGGCGAGGTCGATCCAGTGGTTGAGTTGCGGGTCGCCGTAGGCTTGCCACCATTGCGCGGTGGGCCAGTGGGCGTCCTGGGCAGCGCTTTTGATCGCCTCGTCGGTGGCCAATGAATTGGCGACGAGTGACTGGCCTTGAGGGGCAATTCCTCCGGTTCCGATGCAGCCGCTGATTGCTAACGATAAGGCCCAAACACTGAGAGTCTTCAGCTCTCTGCTGATGCGACGCGGCACTGCTGCGAATTCCTGAGAGGGTGTTGCGGGGAAGGTGGCGCAATTCTAAGGGGCGGGCCGGATGGCGATAAGGTGGGATTCTTGTGAATCTTTGTTACCGTTCAGGCGATAATCCGTTCGTAGGGATCACTGGATCCTGCAACTTCGTGTCACAATTTGCCATCTCCCCTGAGAGCACCTTAATGGACACCTTGCAAAACATGCGCGCCTTCAGTTGTGTGGCCGAAGCCGGCAGTTTTACCGCCGCCGCCGTGCAACTGGACACCACCACGGCCAACGTCTCGCGCGCGGTCTCCAACCTTGAGGCCCATCTGCAAACCCGTTTGCTCAACCGCACCACCCGCCGCATCGCCCTGACCGAGGCCGGCAAGCGCTATTTGCTGCGTTGCGAGCAGATCCTGGCGTACGTCGAGGAAGCCGAGGCCGAAGCCAGCGACGCCCACGCCCGCCCTGCCGGGCAGTTGAAGGTGCACACCATGACCGGCATCGGCCAGCACTTCGTGATCGATGCGATTGCCCGCTACCGCCGCACCCACCCGGACGTGACCTTTGACCTGACCATGGCCAACCGCGTGCCGGACCTGCTGGATGAGGGTTACGACGTGTCCATCGTGCTCGCCAGCGAGTTGCCGGATTCGGGGTTTGTCTCGCAGCGCCTGGGGATAACTTACAGCATCGCCTGTGCCTCGCCGGCCTACGTCAAGGCCAACGGCTGCGCGCAACGGCCCAGCGACCTGCTCAACCACGCGTGCCTGCGCCTGGTCAGCCCGGTGATTCAGCTGGATAAATGGTCGTTCAATGGCCCGGAAGGCCAGGAAAGTGTGGCGATCAACAGCTCACCGTTCCTGGTGAACTCGGCGGATGCGATGAAAACCGCGATCACCAGCGGCATGGGCGTTGGCCTGTTGCCGGTGTATGCGGCGATTGAAGGGCTGCGCAACGGCACCCTGGTGCGGGTGATGCCCAACTACCGCTCCCAGGAGCTCAACCTGTACGCCATCTACCCGTCGCGCCAATACCTGGATGCGAAGATCAAGACGTGGGTGGAATACCTGCGCAGTTCCCTGCCGGAAATCATGGCCGCGCATCAGGCGGAACTGGCGGCCTATGAGCTAAGTGGCAGTTTGGGCGGGGTACGACTGAGTAACTGAGGGGGGCAGCCGCTACACCGGCAGCGTAATGCCAAAGGTGTTGCCGCCGCCCTCGCTGCGCACAAACACATCTCCGCCGTGCATCAACGCGATCGCCTTGACGATCGCCAGTCCCAACCCGTGATTCGCCCCACTATTGCTGCGGGACGCGTCCACCCGATAGAACCGCTCGAACAACCGGGGCAGATGCTCGCTGGCAATCTCATCGCCCGGGTTGGTCACCCCGATCGCCACGTGGTCCTCCAGCACTTCGATCTTCACCTCGATCACCTGGCCAGGCGCCGTATGCTGCACCGCATTGCTCAACAGGTTGATCAACGCCCGGCGCAAGTGCGCCTTCTCGATCTGCACCTGGGCATCGCCGGTCACACGCACCTGCACCTGGGCGTCCTCGAGGATAAAGTCCAGGTAGTCCAGGGTGGTCGCCACTTCATCCGCCAGCGAACTGGTGATCAGCTTGGTGGCCTTGCTGCCCTGGTCTGCACTGGCCAGGAACAGCATGTCATTGATGATCGAGCGCAGCCGTTCCAGCTCTTCGAGGTTCGATTGCAGCACCTCGAAATAATGCTCGGCCGAACGCCCACGGGTCAGCGCCACCTGGGTCTGGCCGATCAGGTTGGTCAGCGGCGAGCGCAGCTCATGGGCCACATCGGCGTTGAATGACTCCAGGCGCGAATAGGCCTGTTCCACCCGGTCGAGGGTCGAGTTGAAGGAGTTGACGAACTGCTTCAGCTCCGGCGGCAATGGCGACAATTGCAGGCGCCCGGAGAGTTTCGGCGGTGCAAGCTTCTGCGCCTCGTCCGACAGCTTGATCAGCGGCTTGAGACCGATGCGCGCCACCCAGAACCCCAGCAGCGAGGCCAGCAGCACGCCGACAAACGCCAGGCCGATCAGCGCCACCAGCAGTTGATGCTGGGTGGCGCGGAAGTTCTCGGTGTCGACCGCGATCAGGAAACGCAGCGGCGGGCGCTGCTCCTTGGCTGGAAACTGGCTGACCAATACTTTGAACGGGTAGGCATGGCCCGGCAGGCGCAAGTCGCGCTTGCCGGTCGGGCCGGCGGCGAAGGCGCGAATCTGCGCGTCCGGGTTGCCGTATTCGTAGGTCGGGTCGCTGCTCACCACCCAGAAGCGAATGCGCTTGTCTTCCTCTCCCAACAACTTGAGCTTGGCGGTGATCTTCGCCCAATGGTCCGGCGTACCGAAGCGATTGACCGAAGACTCCAGCACGCTGTAGCGCGCATCCAGCTCGGCCCCCGGCAGCAGGCCCAGGCCTTTGTCCACCTGCTGGTACAGCGCGCCGCCGATCAACAGGAAGATCAGCAGCGCCACCAGGGTGAACATGCCGCTCAGGCGCAGGGCGATGGAGTTAGCCGACACTGCGGTTCTCCAGCACGTACCCCATGCCACGGATGGTGTGCAGCAGTTTCTGTTCGAACGGCCCGTCGAGCTTGGCCCGCAGGCGTTTGATCGCTACTTCCACCACATTCGCGTCACTGTCGAAATTGATGTCCCAGACCATTTCCGCAATCGAGGTCTTGGACAGGATTTCACCCTGGCGCCGGGCCAATACGCTGAGCAGCGAGAACTCCTTGGCGGTCAGGTCCAGGCGAACGCCGTTGCGACTGGCCTTGCGGCTGATCAGGTCGATCCACAGGTCGGCGATGGTCACCTGCACCGGCTCATGCCCGCCACTGCGACGGGTAAGGGCTTGCAAGCGCGCCACCAGTTCGAGGAACGAGAACGGCTTGCCGAGGTAATCATCCGCGCCTTCGCGCAGGCCGCGAATACGGTCTTCCACGCGCTCGCGGGCGGTGAGCATGATCACCGGCGTCTGCTTGCGCGCCCGCAGCGCGCGCAATACACCAAAGCCATCCAGGCCGGGCAGCATCACGTCGAGCACGATGACCGCGTAATCGTTCTCCAGGGCCAGGTGCAACCCTTCGACGCCTTCACGGGCGACGTCGACGGTATAGCCTTGCTCCGTCAGGCCGCGGTGCAGGTAGTCGGCGGTTTTTTCTTCGTCTTCAATAATCAGTACACGCATGAGCCTTTTGTTCCAGGACGGGGCCTCAGCCTCAGTGTGTGATTGCCAGCTGGGGAGCTGGTTTGGGTCTGTGGAAAAACTTCTCGAGGTACAAGTATATGACCGGTGTGGTGAACAGCGTCAGCGCCTGGCTCACCAGCAACCCGCCCACCACCGCGATACCCAGCGGCTGGCGCATTTCCGCGCCGGGGCCGGAGCCCAGCATCAGCGGCACCGCACCCAGCAGGGCGGCCAGGGTGGTCATGATGATCGGCCGGAACCGCGTGACACACGCCTCATAAATCGCTTCCTCGGGCGGCAGGCCGCGTACGCGCTGGGCGTCCAGGGCGAAGTCGATCATCAGGATACCGTTCTTCTTCACGATCCCGATCAGCAGCACCAGGCCGATCAACGCCATGATCGAAAAGTCCTGGCCCATCAGTGACAACATGATCAGCGCCCCCAACCCCGCCGACGGCAAGGTGGAGATGATCGTCAGCGGGTGCACGAAGCTCTCGTACAGCACACCCAGGATAATGTAAACCGCCACCAGTGCCGCGAGGATCAGCCAGGGCTGGCTGGCCAATGAACTCTGGAACGCCTGGGCCGCGCCCTGGAAGTTGCCGATGATAGTGGTCGGCATGCCGATTTCATTCTTCGCCTGGTTGAGCAGGATCACCGCATCGCCCAACGCGACGCCGGGTGCCAGGTTGAACGATAGGTTGGCCGCCGGGAACATGCCGTCATGGCTGATGGACAAGGGCCCGACGGTGGGCGGGTCGACCTTGGCCACCGCCGACAGCGGCACCATCTCGTTGGTCAGCGGCGAGCGCAGGTAGAAGTAGTTCAGGCTTTCGGCCTTGCCGCGTTGCTGGGTGTCCAGTTCCAGCACCACCTGGTACTGGTTGATCTCGGTCTGGAATTCGTTGATCTGGCGCTGGCCGAAGGCGTCGTACAGTGCCTGGTCCACATCGGTGGCGGTGAGGCCAAACCGCGCGGCGGCCTGACGGTCGATGCTGATGTGGGTGATGCTGCCGCCCAGCTGCAAGTCGTTGGACAGGTCGCGGAACGCCGGGTTGGCCCGCAGTTTTTCGGTGAGGCGCTGGGTCCAGGTATTCAGGGTCGGGCCATCATTGCTCTTGAGCACGTACTGGTACTGGGCGCGGCTGGGGCCGGAGCTTAAGTTGATGTCCTGGCCGGCCCGCAGGTACAGGACGATGCCCGGCACTTTCGCCAGTTTCGGGCGGATCCGGTCGATAAACTGGCTGGCCGACACGTCGCGATCCCCGCGATCTTTCAAGGCAATCCAGAACCGGCCGTTGGCGATGGTCTGGTTGCTGCCGGTCACACCCACCGAATGGGAGAACGCTTCCACCGCCGGGTCATCCTTGACGATCTCGGCGATTGCCTTGTGCTTGGCGACCATGTCCGGGAACGACACGTCGGCCGCCGCTTCGCTGGTGCCGAGGACGAAGCCGGTGTCTTGTACCGGAAAGAAACCCTTGGGGATAAACACGTAGCCGACCACGGCCAGGGCCAGGGTCACCATGAAGATCGCGGCCATGGTGCGTTGATGGGCCAGGGCGCGGCGCAGATTGCGCGCATAGCCGGCCAGCAGGCGTTCGCTGAAACCGGGTTTGTCGTGGGCATGATGGGTTGGTGCGCGCATGAACAATGCGGCCAGGGTCGGCGCCAGGGTCAGCGAGACCACCACCGAAATCAGGATGGTCGAGGTGGCTGTCAAGGCAAACTCCTTGAACAACCGCCCCACGACACCGCCCATGAACAGCAGCGGGATAAACGCCGCCACCAGCGAGAAGCTGATGGAGACCACGGTAAAACCGATTTCACCCGCGCCCTTGATCGCGGCTTCGCGCTTGTCGAGGCCCGCCTCCAGGTGGCGGTGAATGTTCTCCACCACCACGATCGCATCGTCCACCACAAACCCCACGGCGATCACGATCGCCACCAGGGTCAGGTTGTTCAGGCTGAAGCCCATCAGGTACATCAGGGCAAAACTGGCCACCAGCGACACGCCGAGCACGCTGGACACGATCAACGTGGCCGACAGCTGGCGCAGGAACAGCGCCATCACCGCCACCACCAGCAGGATGGCGATCAGCAGGGTCACTTCCACTTCATGCAGGGACGCGCGGATGGTCTTGGTGCGGTCGGTCAACACGCTGACCTGCACCGAGGCCGGCAGCATGGCTTGCAGGCGCGGCAGTTCGGCTTGAATGCGGTCCACGGTCTCGACGATATTCGCGCCGGGCTGGCGGGAGATCACCAGGTTGACGCCTGGGGTGTCGCCGGACCAGGCCTGCACGTAGGCGTTTTCCGAGCCGTTGATGACTTTGGCGATATCCCGCAGCTGTACAGGTGCCCCGTCCTTGTAGGACACGATCAGTTGGGCGTAATCCTCGGGGTGGAACAACTGGTCGTTGGTCGAGAGGGTCGACACGCTGTTCTCGCCGTAGATCGCGCCCTTGGCCAGGTTCAGGCTCGATTGCTGGATCGCCAGGCGCACGTCCGCCAGGGTCAGGCCGATGGCCGCGAGTTTATCGGCCGACGCCTGCACCCGGATGGCCGGGCGTTGCTGGCCGGTAATGTTGATCTGGCCGACCCCGTCGATCTGGCTGATCTGCCGGGCCAGCAGGGTTTCCACGTAGTCGCTCAGCTCGGTGCTGGGCATGCTGTCGGAACTGACGCTGAGGATCAGCACCGGGCTGTCCGCCGGGTTGACTTTCTTCCAGGTCGGCAGGCTCGGCATGTCGCTGGGCAGTTTGCCGGACGCGGTGTTGATCGCCGCCTGCACTTCCTGGGCGGCGGTGTCGATGCTCTTGGTGAGAGTGAATTGCAGGGTCAGCAGGCTGGAGCCCAAGGCGCTGCTGGAGGTCATCTGGGTCATGCCGGGGATGGCGCTGAATTGCACCTCCAGCGGCGTTGCCACGGATGAGGCCATGGTGTCCGGGCTGGCGCCGGGCAGCGTGGCGCTGACCTGGATCGTCGGAAATTCCGCTTCCGGCAGTGGGGCGATGGCCAGGCGTGGAAAGGCAATCATCCCGAGCAATACCAAAGCGAAGGTCAGCAGCAAGGTGGCGACCGGGTGGTCGACGCACCAGGCCGATGGCGAACGACTGCCGCTCATGGCTGCACCTTGGCATCAACGGTCTGGATCACCTGCGGCGGCTCCTTGAGCACATCGACCTGGGCGCCCGCCTTGAGCCGGGACTGGCCGTCGCTGACCAGCACATCGCCGGCCTGCACACCCTGGAGGATGTTCATGTCGCTGTTCTGGTACAGCACCTGCACCGGCACCACCTCAACCTTGTCACCCTTGAGCCGGTACACGAAGTGCGAATCCAGGCCGCGTTGCACCACGGTAGGCGGCACCACCAGGGCATTCTTGTGCAGGGCGGTCTGGATGCGGATCGTCACCAACTGCCCCGGCCAGAGTTTCTGTGCGCCGTTGCTGAACTCGGCCTTGGCGCGGATGGTGCCGGTGGTGCCGCTGATCTGGTTGTCGATCAGGCTCAGGCGGCCCTCCCCCAGCAGGTCGCCGGTCTGGCCGTCGGTGTCGGCGCCCATGTAGGCGTTGACGTCGGCGGGCAGTTGCGCGGCGATCAGGCCTTGCAGGGTCGGCAGCATCTGTTGCGGCAGGGAGAACTCGACGGCAATGGGGTCGATCTGGGTCACGGAGAACAGGCCCTGGGTGTCGCTCATGCGCAGGAAGTTGCCTTCATCCACTGTGCGAATCCCGACGCGACCGGTAACCGGCGAGCGAATCTGGGTGTACGAAAGCTGCACCTGGGCCGAATCAATCGCGGCCTGGTTGCCTTGGGCCGTGGCCTTGAGCTGGTTGACCAGGGCTTGTTGCTGGTCATAGGTCTGCTTGGACACGCCGTCGTCGATGCTCAGTTCCTTGTAGCGCTTGAGGTTGACCAGCGCGACTTGCAGTTGCGCCTGGCTTTCCCCGAGTTGCGCCTTGGCCTGGTCCAGGCTGGCGCGGATCGAGCGGTCATCAATGGTCGCCAGCAGGTCACCGGCCTTCACCAGTTGACCTTCCTTGACCAGCAATTTGGTGAGGATGCCGTCGATCTGCGGGCGAATCACCACACTGTGCAACGACAGCACCGAGCCGATGCCGCTGACAAACCGCGGGATGTCCTGCTGTTTGACGCTGATCACCCGCACCGGGATCGCCGACGATGCGGTCAGTTTGGTCTTGGCCGGGCGGGTCACCACCCAGGCAACCACGGCCAGTACCACAAGGACGCCCAAGATCAAGGCAGGTTTTCGTTGAATGTGCATGGGGTGAGGCGCCAGGGCAAAGGATCGGAAGAATGAAGGCTCTTTATAGCCCGCCAACCGGGTCAGCAAAGTGACTGCTAACTGACAGCGCCGTCAGTAAAGTCCGACCATTCGTACGAGCAGTGGTTAAAGATCCGAGGCGCGCAGGTATACTGCGCGGCGGTGTGGCCTGCAAGTCGGGCCCGCGTCATTTTCAGTACTCCCCGGAGCTTCCATGAATTCCCTGACACAACCCGCTGTTGAAGCGGTCGACATCGACCAACAGGCCAACCCTGACAGCGTCGAAGGCGAAACCAAGGCCGAGATCCCGGCGTTCAAGTTTCCGTTCAAGCCGGGCGAACTGGCCGGGGCGAAAAACGCCAGCCAGCCGTGGTACAAAAACGGCGCCAAGAACGGCCACACCAAGAGCCCGGGCATGGCGCCTCCCGGCACCCGTCGCTCGATGGGCAAGCGCTGACCGGTAATAAATCCTCCGCAATGGAGATTTATGCCTACAACAGTTACTGACCTTTCGCCTTGTAGGCCTGCGGCCAATTCTTGAAAGCTTGCATGACACCCGCTTGCCCCGACTCTTTCGCTCGGGGCTGGACGTGGTAAAGCTGGTTTTCTGGAAAAGGACGTCCCCTGTGGTTCTGATACGCACCTGTGTCGTGCTGTTGTTGTCGCTGATGGCCAGCGTTTTCTCCACCACTGCGGCCAGCGGTCAACCACGGCATGAAATTCGTTTCGCCGTTGCTGCGCAATTTCCACCCTTCCAAAGCCGCAATCAACATGGCCAGCTTGCAGGGCTGAACATCGAGCTGGGCAATGCCCTGTGCATACAGCTCAATGTGCGGTGTACCTGGGTCGACCAGGTCCTTGTGGAAAACTTCCCCGCCCTTGAAGCCAGGCAATTCGACGCGATCATGGGCATGGCCGCTACACTGAAACGGCGCCAGCGGGTGAATTTCACCGATAACCTTTATCCGATCACCACGCGCCTGGTGGCTCGCAAGACATCGGGGTTGAAGCCGACCCCACGGTCACTGAAGGGCAAGCGCGTGGGCGTTCTGGTGGGCAGCAACCGCGAAGCCTTCGCCCTGTCGAAGTGGGCGCCCAAGGGGGTCATCGTCAAGGCATTCTGGCGCAATGACGAGTTGATCCGCAGCCTGCTGGCAGGCGACATCGATGCAACATTGCAAGGCACCGTGGAAATCCGTGAGGCGCTGCTCGACACCGCTGATGGTCAGGTTTTCGACTTCCTCGGCCCTCACGTCTCCACCGAACTGCTGGGTAACGGCGTGGCGATCGCACTGCGCAAGCCCGACACCGCCTTGCGCAGCGCCCTCAATCACGCCCTCGAGCAACTGAAGCAGAGCGGCGAATACCAACGCATCATCGAGCCCTACCGGCTGGACGCGCCGCTCTCCAGACCGTAATGGCCAATTAATTGCGCGGAACATGAGCTGGATCAGTATTTGCCCAACCGGTGCGCTTAGAGTCGACGCCCTGCCGACTCCTCCAACAATCACGAGCGCGCTTTTCCATGAAGATCAATCTGCCGGTCACCGGTCGAAATGTGGATTTTGCCCCCGACGCCAATATCCTCTCGACCACCGACCTGACCAGCGCAATTACCTACGCCAACCAGGACTTCATCGATATCAGCGGCTACACCCGCGAGGAGCTGCTGGGCACGCCGCACAACCTGCTGCGTCACCCGGACATGCCGGCCGCGGCGTTTGCGCACATGTGGCAGGTATTGAAAAGCGGTCGCTCGTGGATGGGTATGGTGAAAAATCGCTGCAAGAACGGCGATCACTATTGGGTCAGTGCCTATGCCACGCCGGTCACCCGGGACGGCGTGACGGTGGAGTATCAATCGGTGCGCACCAAGCCCGATGCACGGCGGGTGCATCGGGCCGAACGGGCCTATGCCCGCCTGCGTGCCGGCACTCGGCGAGCACGGCCCGTGGTGGGCATGACCTTCAAGCTGTCGGCATGGGTCCTGGGGGCTTGCGCCACAACCTGGGCATTGGGCCTTGGGCTGGCGCCTTATTCGCTGACCTGGCAACTGCTGGCGGGAACGGCGGCCTGCGCCGCGGGGATAGCGGGTGTGCACGGCTTGTTACGGCCCCTGGCACAGTTGAACCAGCGGGCACGGCTGATTGCCGATAACCCGCTGAGCCAGGCGATCTACACCGGGCGCAAGGACGAGTTCGGGCGTATCGAGTTTGCCATGCAGATGCTGGAGGCCCAGGTGGGCGCGGTGGTCGGCCGGATTGGCGATGCGTCGCAACGTCTGTCCGGCCATGCCGCGGCGCTGGTGCAACAACTGGACAGCAGCCACACCAGCAGCCTCGGCCAACAGACCCAGACGGATCAGGTCGCCGCTGCGATCAATCAAATGGCCGCCAGCGTGGCGCAAGTCGCCGAGCACGCGCTGCAGGCGTCCAGGGCCGCTGACCAGGCCGGCAGCGAAACCCGCGAGGGCCATCAACGGGTGGATGAAAGCCGCGACGCGGTGCTGCGTTTGTCCGACGAACTGGCGCGGGCCACCGCAGTGATCCATCAACTGGAAAGCCACAGCGGCGATATTTCCGGGGTGCTGGAAGTGATCCGGGCGATTGCCGAACAGACCAACCTGCTGGCGCTGAATGCCGCCATCGAAGCGGCGCGGGCCGGGGAGCAAGGACGCGGGTTTGCCGTGGTGGCCGATGAGGTACGAGGCCTGGCCCAGCGTACGCAGGATTCGACCAATGAGATCCAGCGCATGATCAGCACCCTGCAAGGCGGCGCCCGGGATGCGGTGCAGGCGATGGCGCAAAGCAGCCAGCATGTGGAGGCCAGCGTCGATCAGGCCCAGCGCGCCGCTGCCGCACTGGATGGGATCAGCCAGCGAGTGACCCGAATTACCGCCATGAGCCAGCAGATCGCGGCGGCGGTGGAAGAACAGAGTGCGGTGAGCGAAGACATCAATCGCAACATCATCGGCATTCGCAATGCCGGGGAAGTGACGGTCAGCGCTGGCCAGCAGAGCCAGCTCAGCTCAGGGGACGTGGCGGGGCTGGCGGATGACTTGCGGCGGTTGGCGGAGGAATTCTGGGGCAAGCGCCGCTAGCGCTTAAGCCGCCCGCAATGAAATGAAGGCGTAGTTCGCCGGCACCTCGGTGGCAATCCGGGCGCCGGCATCCAGCAGTTGCTCGGCAATGTCCATCCCGGACACATGAAACACCCACTCATTGGCCTGCACGACTTCTTGCGTCGCCAACTCGATCGCCTGGGCAAACAGGCCCATGTCGGGCAAGTACGCGGTAAACCCATCGCCCTTGAGCGCCGTGGTATGGATGCCCAGCAACCCGCACACGGCTTCCTTGGCCTGGATATCATCGCGGTCAGCCTGGCGTGAGCGGCGGATCAACTCGGCCAGCTCCTTGTCCATCAACTCGCCCCCCACGATCAGCGCCGGCCCCTGCTCCCAGGATTCCGGCGGGCAGTCCTTGGCTGCCGGGTTCAACGGGATGTGCGGATTGATCTCCATCGGGTAGATGCGGCACACCAACGGCCGCCGCTCGTAAATGCGGCAACGGTCGTCTTCGTCAAGATTCCGGCAGCGCCCGGCGTTATAGGCGGCAAAGGTGATTGCCACATACGCCTCGGTATTGCCGCTGGGCACGATGGCGGAACGGCGTTGTGCGTGGTCACGTTGCAACTCGGGCAGCCCCAGGCCACTGCCCAGGAAACCTTCCACCAGCACGATGACATTACCGCCGTCAGCCGCCCAGCTGCGGGCTTCTTCGAGGGTCAAGGGCACATGGTGGTCGGTGCAGCATTTGCCGCAACCGACGCAGGAAAAATGGGTATTCATGGAGGATCTGTCACCAGGCAAGGTCAGAAGGCACTCATGAACGGTGGCGGGTTTTTGCCTCTGTTCACCGTTCTGCCTCTGTGCAAAGCAAGTTATGCGCCAGCGCCGTCAGTCCTCGGGGACAAGGTCGCGAAGCACAAACACCATGCCCGCACGTTCATACAACTGCCGTGCCCGCAAGTTGGACTCCAGCACCTTGAGGTCGACAAACGCTTCGCCGCGTTGCTTGAACACCTGGAAGGTGTGCAGCAATAACGCACGGCCCAACCCCATGCCCTGGGCACAGGGGAGAATGGCCAGGTTCTTGATGTAGGCGCTGGTCCAGCATTGGGACACACCCAGGATGCCGCTGGCGTTACTCGCCACCAGGCACAGTTTTGGGTCGAACTCGGCATCGGTAACGAACTGCTGGCGCCAGTGCTCAAGGGAGCCGACCCGTCCGCCGCCTTGTTCCTGGGCCAGGCTCAATACCGCGTGGATCGCCGGGGCCATGGCTTCGCGGTAATGATCCAGCTGGATATCCGCCGGCCATTGCGGGGCGGGCAGGCTGCCGGTGAGGTCGCGGCGCAGCAGCTGGAAATATTCACCCACCGGTCACAGGCCCTGTTGCGCCACGGTCTGGGCGGCTACCACCAGGCACTTGGTCAGTTCCGGCGAAGAAAACTTGGTGAGTACCGCATTGGCACCGGCCAGGCGGGCTTTTTCGCTGTTCATCGCACTGTCCAGGGAGGTGTGCAGCAGCACATAGAGGTCCTGGAAGTCCGGGGTTTCCCGCAGGGTACGGGTGAAGGCGTAGCCGTCCATTTCGGACATTTCGATGTCCGAGACCACCACGTTGATTTGCTCGACGGTGCCTTGCAGCTCCAGCAAACGGTCAATGGCTTCCTTGGCGCTGCGGGCGGTGTGGCAGGTGAGGCCGAGGTTGCGCAGGGTGTGCACCGACTGCTGCAGCGCTACCTGGCTGTCGTCCACCACCAGGATTCGGGCGTTGCCCAGCACTTCGGCCTCTTCCATGGTCAGGTCGGTGGGCGCCGCTTCGATCTGCGCCGGGGCGATGCCGTGGATGACTTTCTCGATGTCCAGCACTTGCACCAGGGCGCCTTCGACCTGGGTCACACCGGTGATAAACGAACGCGTACCGCCGGAACCAAACGGCGGCGGGCGAATGTCGGTGGTCAGGCAGTGCACGATCTTGCTCACCGCCTGCACATGCAGGCCCTGCTTGGAACGGCTTACATCGGTGACGATCAGGCAGCCGCCGTCCGGGTCTTGCAGGGGCATTTCCCCCAGGGCGCGGCTCAGGTCGATCACCGACAACGCAGTGCCGCGCAAGGTGGCGATGCCTTTGACGTGGGGGTGCGACTCCGGCAGCTTGGTCAGCGGCGGGCAGGGAATGATTTCACTGACTTTCAGCAGGTTGATCGCCATCAGCTTGCCGCTGCGCAAGGTAAAGAGCAGAAGCGAGAGTGAATCTGCGCGGGCTTTGGTGGTGGACATAAAAACCTTCTGTGGATCAGGGATGACGATCTATAGACCGTTATCGACTTGCACGCGAAAAACTGTAGGAGCGAGCTTGCTCGCGAAGAACCTGAGGGCGCTGTGTTTATCCAGGCTGCCCGCGTTATCGTTGACGCTTTTCGCGAGCAAGCTCGCTCCTACCTACAACAAGCAGTCGTCAGCCCTTCCACACCTGCGGGTTTACCAGATCCTGCGGACGCTCGCCCAGCAAGGCGCTGCGCAGGTTTTCCAGGGCGCGGTTGGCCATGGCTTCGCGGGTCTCGTTGGTGGCCGAGCCAATATGCGGCAGGGTCACCGCATTGCTCAGCTGGAACAGCGGCGACTCGGACAGCGGCTCCTGCTCGTACACATCCAGGCCGGCACCACGGATGGTCTGGTTTTGCAGGGCCTGGATCAGCGCCGGCTCATCCACCACCGGGCCACGGGAGATGTTCACCAGGATCGCACTGGATTTCATCAGGCCCAGCTCGCGATGGCTGATCAGGTGGCGGGTTTTCTCGCTCAGTGGCACCACCAGGCAGACGAAGTCGGCTTCGGCCAGCAACTGGTCGAGGCTGCGAAACTGCGCGCCGAGTTCCTGTTCCAGTTCGGTCTTGCGGCTGTTGCCGCTGTACAGAATCGGCATATTGAAACCCAGGCGACCCCGACGGGCCACCGCCGCGCCGATGTTGCCCATGCCGACGATACCCAGGGTCTTGCCGTGTACATCACAGCCAAACAACGGCGCGCCGACGCTGGCTTTCCACTGGCCGGCCTTGGTCCAGGCGTCCAGCTCGGCGACGCGGCGGGCGCTGCTCATCAGCAGGGCGAAGGCCAGGTCGGCGGTGCTTTCGGTGAGCACATCCGGGGTGTTGGTGAGCATGATCCCGCGCTCATTGAAGTACGCCAGGTCGTAGTTGTCGTAGCCCACCGACACGCTGGAAACCACTTCTAGTTTGCTCGCACCTTCCAGTTGCGCGCGGCCCAGTTTGCGGCCTACGCCGATCAGGCCGTGGGCATGGGGCAAGGCTTCGTTGAACTGGGCGTTGATGTCGCCCTGCTTGGGGTTGGGGGCGATGACATCGAAATCCTGTTGCAGGCGTTCGATCATTTCCGGGGTGACGCGGCTGAAGGCGAGGACGGTCTTTTTCATGGAAGGCAGGCTCATCGACTACGTGGGAATGGCAAGCACGCTAACATTCTTGGGTAGGGCTTGTCAGGCCGGCCCTCACACCCCACAGCCAGACTGTTGCGATTTGGGCAACAGTCATTATCTTGTTACACTCTGTATCGCACCGCTCACCTGCGCTAATTTGTCGCATCGATGAGCGCAGCGGTTAAGACCGACCCGCTCTCCCCCGATTTCCCTCGACTTATTTCCAGGGCTCTACACTGGGAATCTGTCTTAAAGCCGCTGAGTTCAGCGGCTTTTTTTTGCGCTGAAAAAAGGCCAGGAACCCCAACAACACTGGCCGGTTTCAATTGACCAAAGGAGCTCCACCGGTGAAAACCTCGCTGACGTTCACCCCGTTATTCATCGCGATTGCTGCAACGATCGTTCCCCTTGCCCACGCGGCAGACACCCCGGCCACCGACGGCTTCGTCGAAGGTTCCAGCTTCAAGATCAACACCCGCAACTACTACATGAACCGCGACCGTCGCGACATTCACACCGATGACAGCAAGGAATGGGGCCAGGGCTTCATCGGCATCTTCGAATCCGGCTACACCCCCGGCATCGTCGGCTTCGGCCTGGACGCCAACGCCATGCTCGGCCTCAAGCTCGACGGCGGTGGCGGCACCGATGGCTCGAGCATCCTGCCGGTAAGCTCCGGCAACGGCAAAGCGCCCGGCTCGTTCTCCACCGCCGGCGCCACCCTGAAAATGCGCGCCTTCGACACCGAACTGAAAGCCGGCGACCTGCTCCTCAACAACCCGGTGATTGCCGGCGGCATGACCCGCATGCTGCCGCAGACCTTCCGCGGCGTGAGCCTGACCAACCACAGCCTGGACGGCTGGATGTTCGAGGGCGGCCAGGCCAGCTTCACCAAGCTCTACAACCAGAGCGGCCGTCGCCGCATCGGCACCAGCTACGGCGCATTGCCCAATAGCGAAGACAGCCGCCACCTGGACTGGGCCGGCGTGTCCTTCAGCGGCGTGCCGGGGCTGACCAGCAACCTGTACGCGTCCGAACTCAAGGACATCTGGAACCAGTACTACTACGACCTGGACTACACCTGGCAGTTGAACGAGCTGGTCAGCCTGAACCCGGGTCTGCACTACTACCACACCCAGGAGACCGGCAAAGCCTTGCTGGGCAACATCGACAACAACACCTACAGCCTGCATTTCACCGTGGGCGTGGGCAATCACAGCGTTACCGCCGCCTACCAGCGGGTCAACGGCAACACGCCGTTCGACTACATCAGCCAGGGCGACAGCATCTACCTGGACAACTCCCAGCAATACTCCGACTTCAACGGCCCCAACGAGCGCTCGTGGAAGCTCAAGTACGCCTATGACTTCGTCGGGCTGGGCCTGCCGGGCCTGACCTCGGCGGTGTCGTATATCAGCGGCAAGACCGACCTGACCACGGTCGATCCGGACAGCCGTGGTTACTCATCCTGGTACAGTGCCGACGGCAAGAACGCCAAGCACTGGGAACGGGACATCGACCTCAAGTACGTGGTGCAAGGCGGCAAGGCCAAGGACCTGGCCGTGCGCCTGCAATGGGCGACCAATCGCGGCGGCAATGGCTACGCGGCAGTGGACCGGGACGTGGATGAGTACCGCGTGATCGTCGACTATCCGATTGACGTTTTTTAACCTTCAGGCTTTCTTTTAGCGGCGACGACTTATTTTTCACAGCATGGAACTAAACTGCCAGCATCTTGAGTGCCGAAGCCAGTCCCATGAGTCAACGCCGCGCCTTCACCCTGCCTGCACGCCCGGAGCTTTTGCTGATTCTGGGCAGTGGCCTTACTGTCGTGCTGATTGTGGTCATCGTTGCCGTATTGCTGATCCGCGAACACGCCAGCGCCTTGCAGGCAGCCAAGCGCTCCACCAGCAATATCACCCAACTGATCAATGCCGATGTGCTGCGCAACGTCGAGCTCTACGACCTGGCGCTGAACGGCCTGATCACCGCAACCACTCGCGATGACCTGCCCCAGGTTTCCGCCGAAGTCCTGCATATGGTGCAGTTCGACCAGTCCACGGCCGCCCCTTTCAAAGGCGAAGTCCTGCTGCTGGACAAAACCGGCGCGGTCACCGCCGACTCCTCCACGCTGACCCCCACGCCACGTAATTTCGCCAATCGCGACTATTTCCAGATCCACCAGCAGAACCCCGATGCCGGGCTGTTCATCAGTCGGCCCTTCAAGATTCGTTGCGACTGCGATCAAGTCTGGCGCATCGCCTTCAGCCGCCGGGTGCCCGGACCCAATGGCGAGTTTGCCGGTGTGGCGGTGGCAACCATGCGCCTGGCGTATTTCGACCAGTTGTTCAATAGCCTGACCATCGGCAGCGGCAGCAGCATCAACCTGCTGAATAACGACGGCATCCTGTTGGCCCAGCAGCCGCTGCTCGAAAGAGACATGATCAACAAGGACCTGAGCGCGCGGCCCAACTTCAAGCGAATGCTGCGCGAAGGCAGCGGCAGTTTCAGCGCCATCTCCGCCATCAGTGGCGCGCAACGGCTGTACACCTTCACCAGCGTCGGCGCGCTGCCGCTGATTGTGGTGGTGGCGTTGTCGAGCGATGACGTGTTTGCCGCCTGGAAGCGCGCCGCCCTGCTGATCAGTGGCGCCACCGGCGTGCTGTGTGTGGGGCTGTTGTGGCTGACCTGGATGCTGCGCCTGGAACTGCGCCGCCGCTATCGCGCCGAGAAGGTGTTGTCGGAACTGGCGGCCACCGACGGCCTCACCGGCCTGGCCAACCGCCGCACCCTCGACCAGCGCCTGCGCCTGGAATGGGAGCGCGCGCAACGCTCAGGCGAGCCACTGGCCTTGCTGATGATTGATGTCGACCACTTCAAGGCCTTCAACGACCGCCATGGTCACCAGGGTGGCGACGAGGCCTTGCGCAACGTGGCCCGGGTCATCGGCAGCAATATTCGTCGCCCCGCCGACCTGGCTGCGCGCTACGGCGGCGAAGAGTTCGCGGTGATCCTGCCGGATACCGACGGCGAGGGGGCGAGCACCATCGCCGAACATATCCGCAGTGCGGTGGAGCACTTGCCACCGGCGGACGGCGACGCGCTGTCGGTCACCGTCAGCGTCGGGCTCAGTACCTGGGACAAACGCAGCCGTGGCTCGCTGGAAGAGCTGCTGCTGAGTGCCGATCGGGCGCTGTATGACGCCAAGCATTCCGGGCGCAACCGCATCGTTCACAGCCAGGCCACATAAGCCGTTATCAGCAACTACGCTAAGGGCATCCTCGAAGCAGAAGTACGCCCGATGAGCCCAGGCACTACCCGCCCGCCCCGCCCCACCCACCGCCCGGAGCTGCTGCTGATCATCGGCAGTTGCGTCACGGTGCTGCTGATCATGTCGGTGGTCGCGGTGCTGCTGATTCGCGAACACGCCAACACGTTGCAGGCGGCCCAGCGCACGGCCAATAACATCACCCAACTGATCGACGCCGACGTGCTGCGCAACGTCGAGCTGTACGACTTGTCGATCAAAGGCCTGATCGCCGCCACCGAACGCACTGATTTGGCTGGGGTATCGGCCGGCATCCGTCACCTGGTGCTGTTCGACCGTTCCGAAGCGGCGCCCTACAAAGGCGACATCCTGTTGCTGGACAAGGATGGCAACGTGATTGCCGACTCAGCCCTGCAGACACCCAAATCCGCCAACTTCGCCGACCGCGACTACTTCCAGGCCCATCGGCAGAATCCCGACCTGGGGCTGTTCATCAGCCGGCCCTTCATGGCGCGCTGCGTGTGTGACGACCAATGGCGTATCGCTTTCAGCCGCCGGGTTTCCGGGCCGGATGGGCGATTCCTCGGCGTGGCCGTGGCCACCATGCGCCTGTCGTACTTTCAGCAACTGTTCCGCAGCCTGAATATCGGCAGCGACAGCACCATCAACCTGATCAACCAACAAGGCATCCTGCTGGCCCAGCAGCCGTTGCTGGAACGGGACATGATCGACAAGGACCTCAGCCAGCGGCCAAACGTCGCGCGCATATTGCACGAGCGCGACGGCAACTTTCGCGGCACCTCCAGTGTGGATGAGGAGCACCGCCTGTATACCTTCTCAACGGTGGGCGATCTACCGCTGATCGTCGTCGTGGGGCTGTCCACGAATGACATATTCGCCCCCTGGAAGCGCGCAGCACTGGTGATCAGCGGCGCCACCGGGATTTTGTGCATCGGCCTTTTGTGGCTGACCTGGATGCTCTGCATGGAACTGCGCAGGCGCCACCGTGCCGAACAGGTGCTGTCAGAACTGGCAGCCACCGACGCGCTTACCGGCCTGGCCAACCGCCGCACCCTGGACCAGCGCCTGCGCCTGGAATGGGACCGCGCCCAGCGTTCGGCCGAGCCGTTGACGGTGCTGATGATTGACGTGGACCACTTCAAAGCGTTCAACGACCGACATGGCCATCAAGGTGGCGACGAGGCACTGCGCACGGTGGCGCAGGTGATCGAGGGCAATATCCGCCGCCCGGCCGACCTCGCGGCTCGCTATGGCGGGGAAGAATTTGCAGTGGTGCTGCCGCATACCGACAGCCAGGGTGCACGCGTGATTGCTGAACATATCCGCAGCAGTGTCGAACACCTGCCGCGAGTGGGCGGGGATACGGTGCCGATTACCGTCAGCATCGGCCTCAGTACCTGGACCAAAAACAGCCGCACCACGCTGGAGGAATTACTGCTCAACGCCGATCAGGCGCTGTATGAGGCCAAGCATACCGGGCGTAATCGCGTTGTTGATGCCGGCGCTTTAAAGCCGTGACGCGAAGCGTCACAGGAGGCGTTACCACGCAGAGCGTAGGAACGATCAAAAAAAAGGCCACCCGAAGGCGGCCTTTAAAAACAAAAGGAAAGAGAGTTGTTACTTACACCGCCGCGACGGGACGCATGTAAGAGATCGGTGCGGTGCTGGCATCTTCGAAGGTCACGACTTCCCAGGCATCTGTCTGTGCAATCAGCTTGCGCAGCAGTTGGTTGTTCAGGGCGTGGCCAGACTTGAAGCCTTTGAACTCGCCTATCAGGCTATTGCCCAGCAGGTAGAGGTCACCGATTGCATCGAGGATCTTGTGCTTCACGAATTCGTCTTCATAGCGAAGGCCGTCTTCGTTCAGTACACCATCCGCGTCGACCACAATGGCGTTTTCAACGCTGCCGCCGAGTGCGAGATTGTGCTTGCGCAGGTACTCGATGTCACTCATGAAACCAAAGGTACGGGCGCGGCTGACTTCTTTTACGAACGAAGTGCTGGAAAAATCCACGCTTGCACTTTGGGTGCGGTCACGGAATACCGGGTGATCGAAATCGATCTCAAAGCTCACTTTAAAGCCTTCGAACGGGACGAAGGTGGCGCGCTTGTCGCCGTCTTCTACTGTCACTTCCCGCAGAATGCGAATGAACTTCTTGGCTGCGTCCTGTTCTTCCAGGCCGGCAGATTGAATCAAGAATACGAAGGGTCCGGCGCTGCCATCCATGATCGGGACTTCGGACGCGGAGAGCTCGACGTAGGCGTTATCGATGCCCAGACCGGCCATGGCCGAGAGCAAGTGCTCCACCGTGTCCACTTTGACGTCACCGTTGACCAGCGTGGTCGACATCGTGGTTTCGCCAACATTTTCCGCGCGAGCAGGTATCTGCACCACAGGGTCCAGGTCGGCACGAACAAACACGATGCCGGTGTCGACAGGTGCGGGCTTGAGGGTCAGGTATACCTTCTCCCCGGAGTGCAGACCTACACCTGTGGCACGGATAATATTCTTCAGGGTGCGTTGTTTAATCATGGCTTGGACCGCTTCAGCGCAAATTGCGAACTGGTATCAACAAAGGCTGGCGATAATAGCAGACCAGACCTTTGCTGAACACCAATCACCTTCATAGCCCTGATACATTCCATTAATCGGCCTGACGACGCAGGAAAGCCGGGATGTCCAGGTAGTCCAGGTCATCTTGCGGATTCGGGCTGCGGGATGCAGCAGCACCGGCCTGAGCCTGGTTGCGCATCACGGTCGGACGATCCAGGTCACGATAGTTCACAGACGGCAGTTCCTGGCGCGAAGGCGCTGGAGCGGCAGCTTGCTGGCTGGCGTGGCTGGTATGGACGGTGTTGTCGATGACCTTTACAGGCTTCTCGATTTTCGCACCCAGGCCGGTCGCAACAACGGTCACGTGCAGTTCGTCGCGCATGTCCGGATCGATAACGGTACCGACCTTGACCATGGCGTGCTCGGAAGCGAAGGCTTCGATGATGCTACCCACGTCGGAGTACTCACCCAGGGACAGGTCAGGACCGGCGGTGATGTTCACCAGGATGCCGCGTGCGCCTTGCAGGTTCACGTCTTCCAGCAACGGGTTGCGGATGGCCGCTTCGGTAGCTTCACGTGCACGGTTCGGACCGCTGGCGCAGCCAGTGCCCATCATCGCCATGCCCATTTCGCTCATCACGGTACGTACGTCGGCAAAGTCGACGTTGATCATGCCCGGACGCTTGATGATGTCGGAGATACCGCGAACGGCACCGGCCAGTACATCGTCAGCCTTGGCAAACGCAGACAGCAGGCTTGCGTCCTTGCCGAGGATGGTCAGCAGCTTCTCGTTGGGAATGGTGATCAACGAGTCGACGCTTTCGGACAGCAGACGGATGCCTTCATCGGCGATCTGCATGCGCTTGCGACCTTCGAACGGGAATGGACGGGTCACGACGGCAACCGTCAGGATTCCCATTTCCTTGGCCACTTCGGCAATGATCGGCGCAGCACCGGTACCGGTACCACCGCCCATGCCCGTGGTGATGAACACCATGTTGGTGCCTTGCAGCACTTCAGCGATGCGCTCGCGGTCTTCCAGGGCGGCTTGACGGCCGACTTCCGGATTCGCGCCGGCACCCAGGCCCTTGGTCACGGCTGTGCCCAATTGCAGGATGGTGCGTGCACCGATGCTTTTGAGGGCCTGGGCGTCAGTGTTGGCGCAGATGAATTCAACGCCTTCAATGTTGCTCTTGACCATGTGGTTGACAGCGTTGCCGCCGCCACCGCCGACGCCGATCACTTTGATGACCGGGCTTGCGGGGATGTTGTCTACGAGTTCGAACATTTTCCCTCTCCTTTCATTTCTCTAGTTTTTTCGCCTACTACTTGAAACGGTGTTGCGGTAAATCTTTAGAAATTGCCTTTCACCCAAGCCTGCAACCGCTCGAACAACGGCGCTTTCGCTTCGTCGTCGCTTCTGTAGCTGTCGCGGTTGCTCGGGCCCGACAGGGAAATGCCGTCGGTCTGCTTTTGCAGCCCGTACAACAGCAAGCCCACACCGGTGGAATAAATCGGGTTGCGCACTACGTCGCCCAGGCCTTTCACGCCATGGGGCACGCCCAGGCGGACCGGCATGTGGAAGATTTCCTCGGCCAGTTCGACCGCGCCTTCCATCTTCGAAGTGCCACCGGTCAGCACGATGCCGGCCGGGATCAAATCTTCGTAGCCGCTGCGACGCAGTTCAGCCTGGATCAGGGTGAACAGTTCGTCGTAGCGCGGCTCGACCACTTCGGCCAATGCCTGGCGCGACAGTTCGCGCGGTGGACGGTCGCCCACGCTTGGCACCTTGATGGTTTCACCGGCACCGGCCAGCTTGGCCAGGGCGCAGGCGTAACGGATCTTGATTTCTTCGGCGTACTGGGTCGGTGTGCGCAACGCCATGGCGATGTCGTTGGTCACCTGGTCACCGGCAATCGGGATCACGGCGGTGTGACGAATCGCACCCTCGGTGAAGATTGCGATGTCCGTGGTGCCGCCGCCGATGTCCACCAGGCACACGCCCAGTTCTTTTTCGTCGTCGGTCAGTACCGAGTAAGCCGAAGCCAACTGCTCGAGAATGATGTCGTCGATTTCCAGGCCGCAGCGGCGCACGCATTTTTCAATGTTCTGTGCCGCGTTGACGGCGCAGGTCACTACGTGAACCTTGGCTTCCAGACGTACGCCCGACATGCCCAGGGGCTCGCGAACGCCTTCCTGGTTATCGATCACGTAGTCCTGCGGCAGGGTGTGCAGCACGCGCTGGTCAGCCGGGATCGCCACGGCTTGCGCTGCGTCGAGTACCCGCTCCAGGTCGGCCGAGCTGACTTCGCGGTCGCGAATCGCCACGATGCCGTGGGAATTCAGGCTGCGGATGTGGTTGCCGGCAACGCCGACAAATGCCGAGTGAATCCGGCAACCGGCCATCAGCTGCGCTTCTTCGATGGCGCGCTGGATCGATTGCACGGTGGATTCAATATTCACCACCACGCCCTTCTTCAGGCCCCGGGACGGATGCGTGCCGATTCCGACGATTTCCAGCGTGCCGTCGTCCGCGACCTCGCCTACCAGCGCCACCACCTTGGAGGTGCCGATATCCAGACCGACGATCATTTTGCCGCTTTGCACGTTTGCCATGGGTCCTGCCTCTTCTTAATTCTTCGCGACAGCAGGTTGCGCTGCCGTGGGCGCCGCAGGGGCCCGCCAGCCGACGGCAAGGCCGTTGGCGTAACGCAGGTCGATGCTCGCAATGTTCGTAATCTGTTCTTTCAAGGTCTTTTCATAGATGGCAATAAAACGGCGCATCTTTTCCACCAGGTTGCCGCGTCCCAGCAACAACTCGATGCCCGGGCCGGAACTGCCTGCACCCGTGGTCAAAAACCAGCTGCCCCGCTCGCGCAATTCCAGTCGCGCAATCGAGAAGCCCAACGGCCGCAGCATCTGGCTCAACGCCTGGTACTGCTGCATCACTTGCTGCTGCGCCCGCTGCGGCCCGAACAACTGCGGCAGGTGCTCGTAATTCGCCACTTCGCGAGGTGCAAACGCCTGGCCCTGGTTGTTCAACAGCGCACCATCACCCCAACGGGCCACGGGCAGTTGTTCTTCCAGGCGGATCGTCACTTGATCCGGCCACACGCGACGTACTTCGGCGTGGGCAATCCATGGCATCTGTTCCAGCTCGGAGCGCATGCCTGCCAGGTCGATGGTGAAGAAGCTCGACGCCACAAACGGGGCGATTCGCTGCTGCACGGCTTGCTGGCTGATGTAGCTCAAGTCGCCCTGCACACTGATCTTGGTGATCGGCCGGTCGGCATACGGCAGCAGGCGCTGGGCGCCTTCATACGTACCGAACCCCAGGGCCACCAGGATCACCGGCCAGAACAGCGCCTTGAGAAAACCAAAGTTGGCTTTCGGCATGCGCGCCGACATCGGCTCTTTAGCCACCATTCGGCTGGCACCACGCGGCACCGGCTTGCGGCCGGGAGCGGGTTGCTGATGACGAAGCGATGCGCCGTTCATGGTCTTAGCCTCGTGGCTCTATGCTTGCTGCCAGGATCGCCAGCACCAACTGCTGGAAATCCAGGCCGGCGGCACGAGCGGCCATGGGTACCAGGCTGTGGTCGGTCATCCCGGGTGCAGTGTTGACTTCCAGGAACCAGAAGTTCCCCTGGTCATCCTGCATCACGTCTGCCCGCGCCCAACCGGCGATACCCAGCGCCTCACAGGCTTTCGCCGTGAGGTCCATCAATTCCTGTTCCTTGGCTGCGTCGAGGCCGCACGGGATCCGGTACTGGGTATCGGAGGCCACATACTTGGCGTCGTAGTCGTAAAAGGTGTGGGGCGTGCCCAATGCGATGGGCGGCAATACCTGGCCACGCAGAGTAGCGATGGTGAACTCGGGACCTTGAATCCACTGTTCCACCAACACTTGCGAATCGTAGGTACTGGCCGCTTTCCATGCGTCAATCAATTCGGCGGCTGAGTTCACTTTAGCCATGCCGATACTGGAGCCTTCATGGGCTGGTTTGACGATCAAAGGCAGGCCCAGTTCCTTGGCTGCAGAAATACAATCGTCTTCGCTGCACAGCACGCTGTGACGCGGGGTCGGAATACCCAGGCTGTGCCACACCTGCTTGGTGCGCAACTTGTCCATGGCCAGGGCCGAAGCGAGGATGCCGCTGCCGGTATACGGAATGCCCAGGCACTCCAGCAGGCCCTGCATGCTGCCGTCTTCACCGCCACGGCCGTGAAGAATGATGAAGGCGCGGTCGATCTTCTCGGCCTGCAGGCGCGACAGGAAGTCATCACCCACGTCGATGCCGAACGCATTCACACCGGCACTTTGCAGCGCTTCCAGCACGGCATTGCCGGACTTCAGCGACACTTCACGCTCAGCGCTCTTGCCACCGAACAGCACCGCAACCCGGCCGAAGTCGGCAGGTTGAATGGTCGAGAACAGGGAGCCGTAGTCAGTGGTCATTTCGACTTCCCCTGTGCGGCGGCAAACAGCGGGCTTGCCAGCAATTTAGGGGCGAGGCCACCGATGTCACCGGCACCCTGGCACAGCAGGATGTCGCCGGCACGCAGCAGCGGCTTGACGATCGGCGCCAGGTCCACACCACGCTCGATGTAGATCGGGTCCAACTGGCCGCGTTGACGGATGCTGTTGCACAGCTTGCGGCTGTCGGCACCCGGGATCGGTTCTTCACCGGCCGGGTAGACTTCCATCAGCAGCAACACGTTGGCATCCGCCAGTACATTGACGAAATCGTCGTACAGGTCGCGGGTACGGCTGTAGCGGTGCGGCTGGTACACCATCACCAGGCGGCGTTCCGGCCAACCACCGCGTACGGCCTTGATCACCGCTGCCACTTCGGTCGGGTGGTGACCGTAGTCGTCCACCAGCATCACGTTGCCGCCGTCCACCGGCAGTTCGCCGTAGACCTGGAAGCGACGACCCACACCGGCAAAACCCGACAGGCCTTCGACGATGGCTTCATCGCTGACGCCTTCGTCGGAGGCGATGCAGATGGTCGCCAGGGAGTTGAGTACGTTGTGGTTGCCCGGCATGTTTACCGAGACATCCAGCGGCTCGCGGTCAGGACGCAGCACGGTGAAGAAAGTCTGCATGCCTTGCTGGCGCACATTGATCGCGCGCACGTCACAGTCTTCGCTGAAGCCGTAGGTCACGGTCGGACGCTTCACCAGCGGCAGGATTTCGCGCACCACCGGATCGTCCAGGCACACCACGGCCAGACCGTAGAACGGCAGGTTGTGCAGGAACTCGACGAAGGTTTTCTTCAGTTTGTTGAAGTCACCGTCGTAGGTCGCCATGTGGTCGGCGTCGATGTTGGTCACCACGGCCACCAGCGGTTGCAGGTGCAGGAAGCTGGCGTCGCTTTCATCGGCTTCGGCGATCAGGTAACGGCTGGTCCCCAGTTGTGCATTGGTGCCGGCTGCATTCAGGCGGCCACCGATGACGAACGTCGGGTCCAGGCCACCGGCGGCGAACACCGAGGCGATCAGGCTGGTGGTGGTGGTCTTGCCGTGGGTACCGGCGACGGCGATGCCGTGGCGGTAGCGCATCAGCTCAGCCAGCATTTCGGCACGCGGCACTACGGGAATGCGGCGTTCAAGGGCGGTGGCCACTTCCGGGTTGGAGGTGTTCACAGCGCTGGAGACCACCAGCACATCGGCTTCGGCGGCGTTCTCGGCGCGGTGGCCGATAAAGATTTTCGCGCCAAACGATTCCAGGCGCTCGGTGACCGGCGACATTTTCAGGTCGGAGCCGGACACCTGGTAACCCAGGTTCAGCAACACTTCGGCGATCCCGCACATGCCCACGCCGCCGATACCGACGAAGTGGATGCGACGGATGCGGCGCATTTCCGGCTGTGGCATGGCTTTCTGATTCTCAACCATGGGCCACCTCCAGGCAGATATCGACCACGGTGCGGGTTGCGTCAGGTTTGGCCAGGCGGCTTGCGGTGCTCGCCATGCTGTTCAGTCGTTCCGGTTGCATCAAAACCTCGGTCAGGCGTGCGGCCAAATCGGCGGCGCCAGTCGTTCTTTGCGGCAGCAGGAAGGCAGCGCCCTCCCCGGCCAAATATTCGGCGTTGCGGGTCTGGTGATCGTCGATCGCGTGGGGCAAAGGCACCAGCAAGGACGGCAGACCGGCGGCGGCCAGTTCACTGACGGTCAACGCACCTGCGCGACAGACCACCAGGTCGGCCCAGCCATAGGCTTGGGCCATGTCTTTGATGAAGGGCTGCACATTCGCCTCCACACCCGCTTCGCGGTAGCGCGTGGCGGTCACTTCATCGTGGTTCTTGCCGGCCTGATGGAAGATCTCGGGGCGCAGCTCCACGGGGAGTTGCGACACCGCTTCAGGCAGCAATTTGTTCAACGGTTCGGCGCCCAGGCTTCCGCCCAGGATCAACAGGTGCGCCTTGCGACCGGCCAATGGCTGGCGGGCGATGTCCATGAACAGTTCGGTACGCACCGGGTTGCCGGTGGTACGCAACTTGTCCGCGGCACCAAAGGTCTTCGGAAACGCCTCGCATACCCGTGCAGCCAAGGGCACCAGCAGGCGATTGGCAGTGCCGGCCACGGCATTCTGCTCGTGGACGATCACTGGCACGCCGGCGAGTCTTGCCGCAACACCGCCCGGGCCGGTCACGTAGCCACCAAAGCCCAGCACGCATACCGGCTTCACTTCGCGGATCACCTTGCGCGCTTGCCACACGGCCTTGAGCAACACGAACGGCGCCTTCAGCAGGGACAATTTGCCCTTGCCACGCAAGCCGGTGACGTTGATCAAATGCAGCGGCAAGCCGGCATTCGGTACCAGATCGTTTTCGATGCCGCGCGGCGTACCGAGCCAATGCACGGTGTAG
Organism: Pseudomonas sp. SDO5522_S412; assembly: GCF_054071215.1. Lineage (NCBI taxonomy): Bacteria > Pseudomonadati > Pseudomonadota > Gammaproteobacteria > Pseudomonadales > Pseudomonadaceae > Pseudomonas > Pseudomonas sp. SDO5522_S412. The sequence continues at coordinate 52,921 of NZ_JBSVWQ010000004.1, forward strand.
CCACGATTCTGGAACTCACGGGCACAGGCCAGCGCCGGGAACACGTGGCCACCGGTGCCGCCTGCCATGATCAGCACGTTAGCGCCCATGGTTCGGCTCCTCGGCGAAGTCGCTTTCGCTGAACTCCATCTCTTCGCTGCCCAGGTGGGTCCGACTCTCCCACTCGATACGCAGCAACAACCCGAGACAGGCGCAGCAAATCACCAACGAGCTGCCGCCGTAGCTGAGGAACGGCAAGGTCAGGCCCTTGGTCGGCAGCAGGCCGACGTTCACCCCGATGTTGATCAGGAACTGGCCGATCCACAGGAACGACAAGCCGTACGCCACGTAGGCGGCGAAATATTGCTTGGCCTTTTCGGCCCACAAGCCGATGTACATGCCGCGAACACACACGAACACGAACAGCGCGACGGTGCACAGCGAACCGACCACACCCAGCTCTTCGGCGAGTACCGAGAACACGAAGTCGGTGTGGGCTTCCGGCAGGTAGAACTGCTTCTGCACGCTATTGCCCAGGCCCACGCCCAGCCACTCACCGCGACCGAAGGCGATCAACGCCTGGGTCAACTGGTAGCCGGAACCGAACTGATCGGACCACGGGTCGGTAAAGGTAATCAGACGGGCCATCCGGTAGGGTTGCGCCTGCACCAGAATGGTCACGGCGGCCACCGCCAGCACCACCATCAGGGTGAAGCGGAACAGGCCGACGCCACCGAGGAACAGCATCGCCGCCGCCGCGCCCATCATTACAACGGTGGCACCGAAGTCCGGCTCCATCAGCAACAGGCCGGCCATGGGCAGCAGCACGATGAACGGCTTGAAGAAGCCCATCCAGCTTTCGCGTACTTCTTTCTGGCGCCGCACCAGGTAGCCGGCGAGGTAGATCACCACGAACACCTTGGCGATTTCCGAGGGCTGCACGTTGAACGCACCGAAGCCGATCCAGCGCATCGAGCCGTTCACCTCACGCCCGATGCCGGGCAGGATCACCATCACCAACAGGCCGAAGGCGCCCACCAGCATCAGCCAACCCAGGCGCTGCCAGGTGGCGATCGGGATCATCATGGTGACGATGCATGCGCCAAGGCCAATCACCAGGTACACCAGGTGACGGATCATCATGTACAGGGTGTTGCCCGATTGCACCGCAGCCACTTCCGAGGAGGCCGAGGTGATCATCACCAGGCCCAGGCCCAGCAGCGCGAGGCAACCGGCGAGCATCGGGAAGTCCAGGTCGATACCGCGCCCGGTAATGATCGGCGACGGGTACGGCTTGATGATGTTACGGAAATTGATACTCATGCCAAGGCCTCCACGGCGCGGGCGAACAGCTGGCCGCGCTCTTCGTAGTTCTTGAACATGTCGAAACTGGCGCAGGCAGGCGACAGCAGCACCACGTCGCCCGGCTGAGCCAAGGCTTTGGATTGGGCGATGGCATCGTCCAGGGACTGCGCGCGCACCTGCGGTACGGCGTCGCCCAGGGCATCGGCGATCAGGCCGGAATCACGGCCCATCAACACCACGGCGCGGCAGTTGGCGGCGACCGGGCCTTTAAGGTCCTTGAAGTCGGCACCCTTGCCGTCGCCACCGGCAATCAGCACGACCTTGCCCTGAATGTCGGCACCCAAGCCTTCGATGGCAGCGAGTGCCGCACCGACGTTGGTGGCCTTGGAATCGTTGTAATAGCCAACGCCATCCAGCTCGCGAACCCACTGGCAGCGATGCTCAAGGCCGGCAAAGCTGCGCAGGGCCGAGAGCATGGCGTCGAACGGCAAGCCAACGGCGTGACCGAGCGCCAGCGCCGCCAGGGCGTTGGCCTGGTTGTGGGCACCACGGATTTTCAGTTCGCGCACCGGCATCAGGTTCTGGAATTCGAAGGCCAGGTATTTCTCGCCGTTCTCTTCCCGAAGGCCGAAGGCCTTGAAGTCAGGCTTGTTCAGGCCGAAGGTCCAGCACGGCAGACCTTCGCCGATCAGCGGACGGCTCAGGGCATCCTGACGGTTCACCACCACTTGCCGCGCGCCACGGAAGATCCGGTGCTTGGCCAGGTGATACGCCGGCAGACCGCTGTAGCGGTCCATGTGGTCTTCGCTGACGTTGAGCACGGTGGCCACTTCGGCGTTGAGCTGGTCAGTGGTTTCCAGCTGGAAGCTCGACAGCTCCATCACGTACAGCTCGACGTCGTCGTTGAGCAGGTCCAGCGCCGGCGTGCCGAGGTTGCCGCCCACGGCCACGCGCTTGCCGGCCGCAGCCGCCATCTCGCCCACCAGGGTGGTCACGGTGCTTTTGGCATTGGAACCGCTGATGGCCACGATCGGCGCCTTCGCGTTACGCGCGAACAGCTCGATATCGCCGGACAACTTCACGCCACGGGCCGCCGCCGCTTGCAGGGCCGGGGTCGCCAGGGCCAGGCCAGGGCTCACGTAGAGCTCATCGGCACGGCACAGAAACTCGACATCCAGCTCGCCACAACGCACTTCCACGTGCGGGTAGTCACGGCGCAGCGTGACCAGCTCCGGTGGATTTTCCCGCGTATCGGCCACGGCAAACGACGTGCCCCGGTTCGCCAGGAAGCGAACCAGGGACATGCCGCTCTTGCCGAGGCCGACAACGATGCGGAAGTGGTCTGAAGCGATCAGGGACACTCGTTTCTACCTCAGTTTCAGGGTGGCAAGGCCGAACAGAACCAGAATCACGGTGATAATCCAGAAACGGACAATCACCCGCGGCTCAGGCCAGCCCTTGAGTTCAAAGTGGTGGTGAATCGGTGCCATGCGGAATACGCGGCGCCCGGTCAATTTGAAGGAGGCAACCTGGATCACCACCGACAGGGTTTCCATCACGAACACACCGCCCATGATGAACAGGACGATTTCCTGGCGGACGATCACCGCGATGGTGCCCAGGGCCGCGCCCAGCGCCAGTGCGCCGACGTCGCCCATGAAGACTTGTGCGGGGTAGGTGTTGAACCACAGGAAGCCCAGGCCCGCACCGATCAACGCGCCGCAGAACACAATCAGTTCGCCTGCGCCCGGTACATACGGGATCAGCAGGTATTCAGCGAATTTCACGTTACCCGACAGATAGCAGAAGATGCCGAGGGCGCCGCCCACCATCACCGTCGGCATGATCGCCAGGCCGTCGAGGCCGTCCGTCAGGTTGACCGCGTTGCTGGAGCCGACGATCACGAAGTAGGTCAGCACCACGAAGCCGACGCCCAGTGGAATGCTGGCGTCCTTGAGCATCGGGATGATCAGGGTGGTTTCCACCGCGCTTGGCGCAGTCATGAACAGGAAGATCGCCGCGCCGAGGCCGAACACCGACTGCCAGAAATACTTCCAGCGGCTAGGCAGCCCCTTGGAGTTCTTCTCGATCACCTTGCGGTAGTCATCTACCCAACCGATGGCGCCGAACAGCAGGGTCACCAGCAGCACGGTCCAGACATAACGGTTATGCAGGTCAGCCCACAGCAGCGTACTGATGCCGATGGACGACAGGATCAACGCACCGCCCATGGTCGGGGTGCCGGATTTGGAAAGGTGCGACTGCGGGCCGTCGTTGCGTACCGACTGGCCAATCTGCAGGTTTTGCAGGGTACGGATCATCCATGGCCCGAGGAACAGCGACAACGACAGCGCGGTCAGCACACCCAGAATCCCGCGCAGGGTCAGGTACTGAAAGACCGCGAAGCCTTTGTGGAACTGTTGCAGATACTCAGCCAGCAGCAGCAGCATTAATGTTTCTCCGTACTTGAGCCACACAAGGCCGCGACGACGTTTTCCATCACCGCGCTGCGCGATCCCTTGATCAAAATAGTGGTGTGTTTGTCTTGTTCAGCCGCACTCAGTGCCTGGATCAGTTCGGCCTGGCTGGCGAAATGCCTGGCGCCCGGCCCGAAGGTGTCCACGGCGTGAAGCATGTTCAGGCCAACGGCGTACAGGGCATCGACCTTGCCGGCCGCGTACGCGCCGACTTCACGGTGAGACTGTTCGGCCCACTCGCCCAGCTCGGCGATATCCCCCAGCACCAGCACCTTGCGACCGTCGAAGCTGGTCAGCAGGTCGATGGCGGCACAGATCGAGGACTGGTTGGCGTTGTAGGTGTCATCAATCACGCGCATGCCGTTGCTGGCCAGTTGCGCGACGGTGCGGCCCTTGACCGGTTGCACGGCGCCAAGGCCGGTGGCGATGCCAAACAACGACACGCCCAGCACGTGGGCGGCGGCGGCGGCAGCCAGGGCATTGGCGACGTTGTGGTTGCCCAGCAGGTTCAGTTGTACGTGCTCGTCACCTTGCGGGGTATGCAGGGTGAAGGACGGGCAGCCACGAGCGTCGGCCTTGATATTCGAGGCATGGAAATCGGCAGCGGCGTTGTGCACCGCGAAGCTCAGCACCTTGCGACCGGCGGCACGTACACGCCAGGTTTCGAAGGCCTTGTCATCGAGGTTCAGCACGGCAGTGCCGGATGCGTCGAGGCCTTCGATGATTTCGCCCTTGGCTTCGACGATCTTTTCAGGGCCGCCAAACTCGCCGACGTGGGCTGTACCGGCGTTGCTGATCACCGCGACATGAGGCTTGGTCATGGCCACGGTGTAGGCGATTTCGCCGATGCGCGAAGCACCCAGCTCAATGACGGCCGCCGTGTGTTCCGGGGCCAGTTCGAGCAGGGTCAGCGGAGCGCCGAAGTCATTGTTCAGGTTGCCACGGGTCGCCAGGACCGGGCCGCGCGTGCGCAGGATGCCGGCCAGCAGTTCCTTGACCGTGGTCTTGCCGCTGGAACCGGTGATCGCCGCAACAGGCTTGGTGAAGGCGGCACGGTTCAGCGCCCCCAGTTGGCCGAGGGCCAGGCGGGTGTCGGCGACCAGCAATTGTGGCAGCGTCGAGTCAGCGACTTCGCGCTGCACCAGAGCGCCGACAGCGCCTTTGGCAGCGACGTCATTCAGGTAGTCATGGCCATCGAAGCTCGGGCCGGCCAAGGCGACAAACAGTTGCCCGGGCTTGATCGTCCGGCTGTCGATGCTGACGCCATCAAAGCTGCAATCAGCCGACAGCACGCGGGCCGACAAAGCCTGGGTCAGTTCGCTGAATTTAAGCGGCTTAAGCATGGGCCACCTCCCACGCGGTCAGGGCGTGATCAGCCTCGACCAGATCGGAGAAGGCGTGGCGTTCGCCGTTGATTTCCTGATAGTCCTCGTGACCTTTACCGGCCAGCACCACCACGTCGTCAGCACTTGCGCCGGCGATCAATTGGGCGATGGCTGCACCGCGACCGGCGACGAACGTCGCCTTGGACGCATCTTTAAAGCCGACACGAATGTCATCGAAAATCTGGCTTGGGTCTTCGCTGCGCGGGTTGTCGTCAGTGACGAGCACACCGTCGGCCAGGCGCTCGACGATTTCCGCCATCAGCGGGCGCTTGCCGCGATCGCGGTCACCGCCACAGCCGAACAGGCACAGCAATTTACCCTTGGCGTGGGGGCGCAGGGCCTGCAGGATTTTTTCCAGGGCGTCCGGCGTGTGGGCGTAATCGACCACCACCAGCGGCTGGGTGCCGCCGCCGAGGCGCTGCATGCGACCGGCCGGGCCTTCCAGCTTCGGCAACACCCGCAGGATTTCGTCGAGGGCGTAATCCAGGCCAAGCAAGGCACCGACGGCGGCCAATACGTTGCTCAGGTTGAAACGCCCGAGCAAGGTGCTGCGCAAATGGTGCTCGCCCTGTGGCGTAACCAGCGTGGCGCGCACGCCTTCGTCATCAAAGGTGGCTTCACGGCAATACAGGTAGGCGCTGGAGTCTTCCAGGCTGTAGCTGATCAGGCGGCCGTCGCCTTGGGCGGCGGCCAGTTGGCGACCGAATTCGTCGTCCAGGTTGACCACCCGGCACTTCAGGTCATTCCAGGCAAACAGCCGAGCCTTGGTGGCGGCGTAGGCCTCCATGGTCCCGTGGTAATCCAGGTGATCGCGGGACAGGTTGGTCATCACCGCCACGTCGAACGCCAGGGCAGTCACGCGGCCCTGGTCCAGACCGTGGGACGAGACTTCCATGGCAACCGCCTTGGCACCGGCCTTTTTCAGGTCGGCCAGGGTCGCTTGCACGGCAATCGGGTTAGGCGTGGTGTGCAGCCCGCTTTGCAGCGCTCCGTAGAAACCGGTGCCCAGGGTGCCCACGATGCCGCAATGCTGACCCAGCAGGTCAAGCGCCTGGGCGACCAGTTGGGTCACGCTGGTCTTGCCGTTGGTACCGGTCACGCCCACCAGGTTCAGGGTGCGGCTCGGGTCGCCATAAAAGCGCCCGGCGATGTCCGACAATTGCGCAGCCAGGCCCTTGACCGGAATCAAAGGCACGTCGGTGATCGGCAGCACGGTGGCGCCTTCCACTTCATAGGCCACTGCCGCAGCGCCGCGTTGCAGCGCGTCGGCGATATGGTCACGGCCGTCGAACTTGCCACCCGGCACTGCCAGGAACAGGTCGCCGGCACGCACATTACGGCTGTCCAGGGTCAACTCGCGAATCAGCAGATCGCGGCCGGCGTGGGCAAAAATCTTGTTCAGGCTCAGAGACATCAGCCGCGCCCTCCATTGGCTTTTACAGCAGCGGCCGGCGGGCCGGCGTTCGCTTGTTGGGTAGCCGGCAGGTTGTCCGGCGTGATGTTCATCAGGCGCAACGTCCCGGACATCACCTTGCTGAACACCGGCGCCGATACCAGGCCACCGAAGTAACCGGCTTTGCTCGGCTCATCGATCACCACGACGATGGCGTAGCGCGGATCGCTCATCGGGCCGAAGCCTGCGAACAGCGAGCGGTAGGAGTTTTCGGCGTAGCCCTTGGTACCCACGGCGGTTTTACGCGCGGTACCGGACTTGCCTGCCACGTGATACGCCGGCACCTGGGCACGGAACACGCCACGCGGTGCTTCGATCACTTGTTGCAGCATGCCTTGCATGGTCTTCGCGACGTTTTCCGGGATCACCTGGGTCGCAGGCGGCGCCTCGTCCAGGTGGATCAGGCTCAGCGGCACCATGCGGCCGTTGTTGGCCAGCACCGAGAAGGCGTGGGCCAGTTGGATGGCTGTTACCGACAGGCCATAACCGTAGGAAAGCGTGGCGGTCTCGGCTTTTTTCCAGTCACGGTAGTTCGGCAGGTTGCCCACACGTTCGCCCGGGAAGTCCAGGCCGGTGGGTTGCCCCAGGCCGACTTTCTGCGCGAGGTGGTAGATGGCTTCGCCGCCGATATCGAAGGCGACTTTACTCATGCCCACGTTACTGGAGTTGATCAGGATACCTGTCAAATCCAGCACCGGACCTTCGGTGCGCGACACGTCACGAATGGTGTATTTGCCCAGCTGCAATGTGCCCGGGTAAACCTCGACCTTGTCGGCCGGTTTCCAGCGCCCGGTTTCCAGGGCGGCACTCATGGAAATGGCTTTCATGGTCGAACCCGGCTCGAACACGTCGATCATGGCGCGGTTGCGCATCATCGCCGGTTGCAGGTTGCGACGGTTGTTGGGGTTGTAGGTCGGCTGGTTAACCATGGCGAGAATCTCGCCGGTCTTCACGTCCATGATCACCAGGCTGCCGGCTTTCGCACCGTTCTCGATGATCGCGTTACGCAGCTCACGGTTGGCCAGGTATTGCAGGCGCAGGTCAATCGACAACGCCAAGGGCTTACCGGCCTTGGCGTTTTTGGTGACCTGGACATCCTTGATCAGTCTGCCGCGCCGATCCTTGATGACCTGTCGTTTGCCGGGAACCCCGGCCAGCCATTCGTCGTAGGCGAGTTCCACGCCTTCGCGACCGTGATCATCAATGTCGGTGAAACCCACCATATGGGCGGTGGTTTCGCCGGCCGGGTAGAAACGCCGAAATTCCTCGATGCCGTAGACACCGGGGACTTTAAGGTCGAGTACTTGCTGGCCTTGTTCGGGGGTGAGCCCGCGAACCAGGTAGATGAATTCTTTATTGGCCTGGGCTTCGAGGCGTTCGCTCAGGGCTTTCGGGTCCTGGCCCAGGGCGGCAGCCAGTTCCGGCCATTTGTCCTTGGCGGTCTGCATTTCCTTGGCGTTGGCCCACAGGGTGGTCACCGGGGTACTGACGGCCAGGGGCTCGCCGTTACGGTCGGTGATCAGGCCGCGGTGTGCAGGAATCGGGATATGCCGCAGGCTACGGGCATCGCCCTGGCCGATCAGGAAGTCACGGTCCACCACTTGCAGGTCGATAATCCGCCAGGCAATCGCGCCCACCATCAGTGCCAGCAACCCCAGCACTACGCGGAAACGCCACGGGTAGAGTGCGCCCTCGAGTTTCATCATGGCGCCACCATGCGAACTTCTGCAGCGCCCGGGATGTGCATCTTAAGTTGTTCAGTGGCCAGCACTTCGATGCGGCTGTGGGCCGTCCAGGTACTTTGCTCGAGGATCAACCGGCCCCACTCCGCCTGCGCCTTGTCGCGCACGCTCAATTCCCCGTACAGGGTATTGAGCAGTTGACGGTTGTAGTGGGCGCTGTAGGACACCGCAATCGCGGACACCAGCACGCCAACAAATAGCAGCAACATAAAGAAGCTGCCGCCCGGGAGGGGCTTGGCGAAAAGCTTGCTCACCGCAACTTCTCCGCAACGCGCATGACAGCGCTACGGGCACGTGGGTTGGCCTTGAGTTCGGCTTCGGAAGCGAACTGCGCTTTGCCATGGATTTTGATTTTCGGCAAAAAAGCTTCGTAACGCACCGGCAGGTTGCGCGGCAGGTTGTCGGACTCGCCCTTGACCAGGCGACGCATGAACAATTTGACGATGCGGTCTTCCAGGGAGTGGAAGCTGATCACCACCAGGCGACCGCCCACTTCCAGAGCTTCCAGGGCGGCTTCGAGGCCGGCTTCCAGGTCGCCCAATTCGTTGTTGACGTGAATACGCAGGCCCTGGAACGCACGGGTTGCCGGGTTCTTGCCCTTTTCCCATGCAGGGTTGGCGACTTTCAGCACCTCAGCCAGGTCGGCCGTGCGCTCGAACGGCTGGATTTCCCGGCGTTCGACCACGGCACGCGCCATGCGGCCAGCGAAGCGCTCTTCGCCGTATTCCTTGAACACGCGGGTGATTTCTTCGTGGGGAGCGGTAGCGATGAACTGCGCGGCGCTGATGCCACGGCTTGGGTCCATGCGCATGTCCAGCGGGCCGTCGTTCATGAAACTGAAGCCACGCTCAGGGTCGTCCAGCTGTGGGGAAGACACGCCCAGGTCCAGCAGAACCCCGGCCACCTTGCCCGCCATGCCACGTTCGGCGACTTCTGCACCGAGCTCGGCAAAGCTGCGCTGCACAACGACAAAGCGGCCGTCTTCGGCCGCTAGCGCTTGCCCGGTGGCAATCGCTTGAGGGTCTTTGTCGAACCCGAGGAGCTTACCGTCCGGACCCAGCTGGCTGAGGATCAGCCGACTGTGCCCGCCCCTGCCGAAGGTGCCATCCAAATAGCAGCCATCCGCGCGTACGGCGAGAGCCTCAACGGCTTCGTCAAGCAGTACGGTGATGTGGTTAAAGCCGCTATCAATAGTCACAGGATCAAATCACGCAGTTCATCAGGCATGGCGCCCGGTTGTTGAATAGCAGCCAGGTCAGCTGCAGAAACAGCATCCCAGGCATCTTCGTCCCACAATTGGAACTTGTTCAGTTGGCCTACCAGCATCGCGCGCTTGTCCAATTTGGCGTATTCGCGCAGACGCGGTGGAACCAGGAAACGACCACTGCCATCGAGTTCGAGGTCGACGGCATTACCAATCAGCAAGCGTTGCAGGCGGCGGTTCTCTTCACGCAGTGAAGGCAGTGCACGCAACTTGGTTTCAATCAGCTCCCACTCATCGAGCGGGTACACACATAAACAGGGATCAACGGCATCGATGGTGATGATTAATTGCCCGGAACTTCGCGAAATGAGCTCGTCACGATACCGGCTCGGCATGGCGAGACGGCCTTTTGCATCGAGACTGATAGCGTTAGCTCCGCGAAACACAGATGCGTTTCTCCAAATTTTAGCGTTTTACGTTCAAAAAACCCACTTTGTGCCACTTTCCGCCACTTGCGCACACTATAGGAATGCGCCCACCACACCGTCAAGGCGCGGATTCAAGGAAAAGCCTTACAGAACGGAGATTTAGGAAGGTAAAGGGAGGAGAAACGAGAGTTTGACGGCGATTTTGACTCAACAACACCAAATAGCTCAAAGAGCTAAGGCTTAAAGTTAAAGTAATTTATTAAGAGTAAGATTTTTTCGGTATTACGAAGACGCATCTGCTGACGATTCAGCAGGGAGGGATTCTCGCGTTACTACCAGGTTCCTGCCCGAGATTCGGACAGAAGGAAAAAAGGTGGAGAGTCGATCTGTAAGCCGGGTTCTGTCTTGAACAGTCATTCGTCTACGATGGCCATCACTGGACATCTTTAGCAACCTACCCGGTCCCAGCGCGGGCCACGCCTTGGGACCCTATTTGGTCTTGCTCCAAGTGGGGTTTACCTAGCCACGAACTGTTGCCAGTCGTGCGGTGCGCTCTTACCGCACCTTTTCACCCTTACCGGTACCGAAGTACTTAGGCGGTTATTTTCTGTGGCACTTTCCGTAGGCTCACGCCTCCCAGGCATTACCTGGCACTTCGCCCTATGGAGCCCGGACTTTCCTCCCCCCTCTAATTTTCATAGAAGGCAGCGACTGCCCAATCGACTCTCCGCCGCGCAGGTTAACGGCACGGCGGCGTTAGAACAAGTATTAAAAGACACTAATGCCATCATGTTCAGACGGAGTGCAGGTTAGAACCCGGAACTATTCGCCCTTTTGTTTATCCAGCGCCACTTGATACAGGACGTTCTTGCGTACGCCGGTTATTTCCGCGGCCAATGCAGCGGCGCGCTTCAATGGCATCTCCTTGAGCAGCAGGTCAAGAATGCGCATTGCCTCGCTGCCCACGGCATCTTCGCTTTCCGGCGCCGACCAGCCGGCTACCAGCACCACGCACTCGCCGCGCTGCTGATTGCTGTCGCCCTCGACAAATTCGCGCAGTTCCTGCAGCGGCAAGCCCTTGAGGGTTTCGAAGGTCTTGGTGATTTCTCGCGCCAGCAGTGCCAGGCGATCGCCGCCGAACACCAGCTCCATATCTTGCAGGCACTCAAGGATGCGGTGCGGGGCTTCGTAGAAGATCAGCGTGCGTGGCTCTTCCTTTACCAGTTCCAGGCGCGCCCGGCGCCCGACGGCCTTGGCGGGCAGGAAGCCTTCGAAGATAAACCGGTCCGACGGCAAGCCGGCAGCAGACAATGCAGCAATCAGCGCGCACGCTCCCGGAACAGGCACTACATTGATACCAGCCGCCCGCGCCTGGCGAACCAGATGATAGCCAGGGTCGGAAATCAGCGGCGTACCCGCATCCGAGATCAAAGCCACGTCATCACCCGCCAGCAAACGAGTGATAAAACGACTGCCTTCTTCACGTTCGTTGTGTTCGTGACAGGCGGCCAAGGGGGTCGGAATACCGAAATGCTGCATCAACCGCTGGGAGTGCCGAGTGTCTTCAGCCGCGATCAGTTTTACGTCGCGCAACACTTTCAGCGCACGCGCACTGATGTCGTCCAGGTTGCCAATGGGCGTCGCCACGACAAAAAGCGAGCCTGCAGTGGAATTCAAAGGACCTGGAGCAGTCAAAACGCACACCTCGATGGTTGGCAAAAGCCACATTGTAGCGCGTAGACGCCTTGAATATATGCCCTCGGGGCGGGTTCGATTTCAGCCGCCTATTGGTTCCTGCAACATTTACACGACCTAAATAGACGGTTTCACGCCAGTAACATCGCGCCCCGGCCAGTGCTTGGGTACAATTCCACGCTAATTTGATCGGTATCAGGAACACTTACATGATCGCTTGCCTGCGGCTGTTCTCTGCCCTCTGCCTCGCTGCCCTGTTGGCGGCTTGCGCCAGCTCGCCCTCGTCCAGCCTTGGCGACCTCCCCCGGACTCCGGATGCCAGCATCGAGCAACTGCTCGAACAGGCGACTTCGGCCAAGACTCCGGAAAAAGCCGCGCTGTTGCGCTTGAGTGCGGCTGACCTGGCGTTCCACCAAAACAATCCGGGACGCTCGGCGCAGATTCTTGCCCAGGTGCCACTGGACGTCCTGAAACCGGCGGCGCAGGTATTTGCCAGCACCCTGTCGGCTGAACTGGCGATGGCCCGCAACCAGCCCAAGGCAGCGTTGACGGCCTTGAATCACCCGAGCCTGCAAAGCCTCAAGGAACTGCCGCCTGAACAGCAGATCCGCACGGGCACCGTGCATGCCCGCGCCTATGAGGCCGACGGCCAGACCCTGGCCGCCGCCCGCGAGCGCGTCGCCATGGCCCCGCTGCTGACGGGCGATGCCTACAACAACAACCACGAAGCCATCTGGGCACTGATTGCCGCCTTGCCTGCCGATCAACTGCAAGCCAGCGGCAACCCGACGCTGGACGGCTGGATCAGCCTGGCCCAGGCAGTCAAGGGCGCCGGCACTCTGGAGCAACAGCAGGCGGCCATCGACACCTGGCGCGCCCAGAACCCTGGCCACCCGGCAGCTTCGCAATTGCCGCAGCCGCTGACCAAGCTCAAGGAACTGGCCAGCCAGCCGCTGAACAAGATCGCCCTGCTGCTGCCGCAGGAAGGTCCGCTGGCCGGCGTTGCCAAGGCGCTGCGCGAAGGCTTCATGGCCGCGCACTACCAGGCTGAACAAGCCGGGCAGAAGCCGCCGGTGATCGAGTTCTACGACAGCTCGCGCCTGACCTCCATCGACGACTTCTACGCCAAGGCCCAGGCCGCCGGCGTGCAACTGGTGGTCGGCCCGTTGGAGAAACCGCTGGTCAAGCAACTCAGCGCACGCCCGCAATTGCCGATCACCACCCTGGCCCTGAACTACAGCGAAGCCGACCAGAACCCGGCGCAACTGTTCCAGTTTGGCCTGGCCGCTGAAGACGAAGCCCGTGAAGTGTCCCGTCGTGCTCGCGCCGATGGCCTGCACCGCGCCGCCGCCATGGTGCCGAAAGGCGAATGGGGCGAGCGCGTCTACAAGGCATTCCGTCAGGATTGGGAAGCCAATGGCGGCACCGTGGTGGGCGTCGAGTACGTTGACCAGCCGGTAGCCCTGGCCCAGCAGATTGCCGACCTGTTCCAGCTGCGCAAGAGCGAAGGCCGCGCCAAGAGCCTGCAAAGCACGGTAGGTTCGGATGTTTCCGCCCAGCCTTCGCGCCGCCAGGACATCGAGTTCATCTTCCTGGCCGTGACTCCGCAACTGGCCCAGCAGATCAAGCCGACCCTGAACTTCCAATACGCTGGCGACGTGCCGGTGTATGCGACGTCCCACGTGTTCAGCGCCAGTGGCGACAAGAACCAGTACCTGGACATGACCAACGTGATGTTCTGCGAAACCCCTTGGCTGCTGAACACCACCGACCCGCTGCGCAACCAGGTCGCTGCCCAATGGCCACAAGCCAACGGCAGCCTTGGCCGTCTTTATGCGATGGGTGTGGATGCCTACCGCCTGGCGCCGCGCCTGGGGCAGCTCAAGGCACTGCCGGACACTCGTGTCGACGGCCTGTCGGGCAACCTGGGCGTCAGCGCCAGCCAGCGTGTCGACCGCCAGATGCCATGGGCGAAGTTCGTCGGTGGCGAGATCCAGCGCCTGCCTGATACCCCGCGCTGATGCCCGAGCGGTCAAGCGCACAAAGCGGCAAGGACGCCGAACTTCAAGCTCTCGAGTACCTGCAACGACAAGGTCTGCGCCTCCTGGCGCAGAACTGGTTATGCAAACGCGGCGAGCTTGATCTGGTCATGCTTGACGGCGATACAGTAGTATTTGTCGAAGTCCGCTACAGAAAACACGCACAATGGGGTGGCGCGCTCGCCAGTATCGACGGGCGCAAGCGCCAGAAGTTGATACTCGCCGCGCAGTTTTTCCTGCTCAAGGAGCGTCGCTGGGCCGATCATCCCTGCCGTTTCGATGTGGTTGCCATAGAAAGCACTCCCCGGGGAACAGCCGATCTGAACTGGCTGCAAGATGCCTTTGACAGCTGATTCGCCGGACATCTACACCGCACACTTTTGCTCTTTGCTTTGCGGGCTGCACATTCCTGTGCCAAACAGCCGCGCTACTTAAGGTCACACAGATGGACATGCAATCCCGAATTCGCCAGCTTTTCCAGGCCAGTATCGATACCAAGCAACAGGCGATGGACGTACTTGCACCGCACATCGAGCAAGCCAGTCAGGTCATGGTCAACGCCTTGCTCAACGAAGGCAAAATGCTTTCGTGCGGCAACGGCGGTTCGGCCGGCGATGCCCAGCATTTCTCCTCCGAGCTGCTCAACCGCTTCGAGCGTGAGCGCCCGAGCCTGCCGGCCATCGCCCTGACCACCGACACCTCGACGATCACCTCGATCGCCAACGACTACAGCTACAACGAAATCTTCTCCAAACAGATCCGCGCCCTTGGCCAGCCGGGGGACGTACTGCTGGCGATCTCCACCAGCGGTAACTCGGCGAATATTATTCAAGCGATCCAGGCCGCACATGATCGTGAAATGATTGTCGTAGCATTGACCGGACGTGACGGCGGCGGCATGGCCTCGCTGCTGTTGCCCGAAGACGTGGAAATCCGCGTCCCGGCCAATGTCACCGCACGTATCCAGGAAGTCCACCTGCTGGCGATCCACTGCCTGTGCGATCTGATCGACAGCCAACTGTTCGGGAGTGAAGAATGACCGTTAAACGCCTTAGCCTATTGGCAATCACGCTGTGCCTAGGCATCAGCGGCTGCAGCTCGGTAATCGAAGCGAGCCGCGACACGCCCATCCAGGACGATAAAGGCACCCGCACTTTCGGCAGCAAAATCGATGACTCACTGATCGAGACCAAGGTTTCCGTCAACGTGTCCAAGGCCGCTCCAGACCTGGGCAACGGCGCGTCGCGCATCGTGGTCGTCAGCTTCAACGGCGTGGTGCTGCTCACCGGCCAAACCCCGCGCGCCGACTTGAAGGCCCAGGCTGAACAAGCTGCCGCCACTGTGCAGCGGGTCAAGAAGGTTCACAACGAACTGCAGGTGATGGAGCCGATCACCCTGCTGGCAATCAGCAACGACGCCCTGCTGACCACCAAGATCAAGACCCAGATGCTGACCGACAGCGCCATTCCCGGCTCTCGGATCAAGATCGTCACCGACAACGGCATCGTCTACATGATGGGCCTGCTGACCCAGGCAGAAGCCACCCGCGCCGCCAACCTGGTACAAAGTGTGTCCGGCGTACAGAAGATCGTGAAGCTGTTCGAATACATCGACTGATTTATCGTCAGCCACAAAAAAGGGCGCCGTGCATGGATTGCACGGCGCCCTTTTTGTTGACTACAGGTTACTGGTACTGCTGATACGGGTTACCCTGGAACTGGTTGTTCTGCTGCGGCGCCTGTTGCTGCTGGGCGGCCGGCTGACCGTACTGCTGGCCAGGGATCGGGCCCAGGTTGACCTCCACACGACGGTTCTGGGCACGGCCATTGACATCGGCGTTGCTGGCGATCGGGTTATCCGGGCCGGCACCGCGGGCACTCAGGTTGGTCGGGCTGACACCTTGGGAGGTCAGGTAATTGGCCACGCTCTGCGCACGACGCTGGGACAGGTCCATGTTGAGCTGACGGCTGCCGGTGCTGTCGGTGTAGCCAACGATCTGGATGGTGTTCTGGTTGAACTGCTTCAGCGAGTTCGCCAGGTTGTTCAGCGGCGTGTAGAAGCTGCTGGAGATCGCATCCGAGTTGGTGGCGAAGGTGATGTTACCCGGCATGATCAGCTTGATCTGGTCGCCCTGGCGCTGCACTTCGACACCGGTGTTGGCCATGCTGGCGCGCAGTTTCTTTTCCTGCTGGTCGGCGTAGTAGCCGTAGCCCGCACCACCGATACCGGCGACGGCAGCGCCGATCAGCGCACCCTTGCCGCGGTTGTTGTGGTCGATGGCTGCACCCGCCAACGCACCGGCCAGGGCGCCCAGGCCACCATACTTGGCGGTGTTGCTCACTCCGGAAGAGCCACCACCCTGTGCCTGGCTGCCGTCATAAGGATTAGGTGAAGCGCAGCCCGACAACAGGGCTACGGCAGTAGCAACAACAAGCAGACGACGAGAAGTGAACATGAAGGAAGCTCCTACTTTTGCATTCGGTGATGCAGAGGACATTGGCATTGGACCTGTGCCGAGCTTGGAACACGACAAACGGTAAAAATTCCATCTCCACACAAGCCCGGCCACACTCAAACCCTAGCAGAGACTTCCTGAACGGTAATTGTCATTTTCTCTATATGTTTCGTCTGATAGTTGCCACTTGGTATCCGAAAAACTACCCACATTTTGCTTCACGCGCGGACAAACGGATTCTCACGCATTTCATCTCCCAGGCGCGTATCCGGACCGTGCCCTGTCACCACCACCGCCGCCTCATCCAGGGTGTAGAGCCGTTGCTTGATCGAGCGCACGATGGTCGCCTGGTCACCGCCCCACAAATCCGTACGGCCCACGCCCCGCCGAAACAGGGTGTCGCCGGCAATCAGCAACTTCGCATCGGCGAACCAGAAACTCATCGAGCCGGGTGTGTGTCCAGGTGTATGCAAGGCAACCCCGCAACCACAGGCCAGCTCTTCTTCATCCTCCAGCCAACGATCCGGCGACGGCACTGGCGTGTAAGGCACGCGGAACATCTGGCACTGCATTTCCAGGTTGTCCCACAGAAACTGGTCTTCCTTGTGCAAGTGCAGGGTAGCGCCGGTTTTTTCCTTCAACTGCCCGGAGGCCAGGAAGTGATCAAGATGGGCGTGGGTGTGAATAATGCTGACCACTTTCAGGCCCAGCGCATCGAGGCGCGCCAGGATCAGCTCATGGTTGCCGCCCGGGTCGACGACGATGGCTTTTTTGGTGACGGGGTCGCCGATGATCGTGCAGTTGCACTGCAACGGGCCTACCGGGAACGTTTCGCGGATCAGCGCGGGAGACTGAATATTCATGGGTATTCCTGCAAATTCAAAGGCACACTCTTTTGTACTGCATTCTGGCGCACAGTATGTTCGACCCTGCACCCGATCCGAAAGCGCTCGCGAGCGCACGGCTGTCAAACCCGGCAACTGCTAAGCTACTCTGGCGCCAGTCATACAACGCGCAACGTATAGCGCATGGAGTGGGACTTATGGCGACCCTCAGCCCATTGATCATCTGCGAACACTGCGATTGCGTGTACGAAAAAGTCGCGCTCGCCAAACATCAGAAGACCCTTTGCACCCGCTGCGCAGGCGTACTCCAGCGTTATAACGGGCTGTCGGTGGAACAACGCCTGGCCCTGACCCTGACCGCCACCGTGCTGTGGATTTTCGCCAACTTCTACCCGGTGATGAGCATCAGCCTGCAAGGCCTGAAAAGCAGCGCCACGTTATGGGATTCGGTGGTCGCACTGGCCCAGGGCCCGATCACCTTCATCGCGCTGGTGGCGGCGATTTCCATCATCATCGCGCCGGTGTTCCAGTTGCTGCTGTTGATCTGGGTGCTGGGCTTTGCGATGAAGGGCCAACGCTCGCCGGCGTTCAAGCTGTGCATGCGCTGGCTCGAAGCGCTTCGGCCCTGGAGCATGCTCGAAGTCTGCCTGCTGGGGGCCATGGTGGCGGTGTTCAAACTCGCCGGCATGCTGGATGTTTTGCCCGGCACCGGCCTGTTTGCCCTGGCCGCCCTCAGCCTGTTGCTGATCCGCATTGCCGGGCGTGATATTCGCGACCTGTGGGACATTTTATGAGCCGTCCACCGACCGCCAGCGAGCTGAACCTGTGCCTGTGCCACAGCTGCGGCCAGGCTTGCGACGTCAGCACCGCGCCCGACGAATGCGAGCGTTGCGGCGCGCCGCTGCACCGGCGCAAGGTCCATTCGCTGACCCGTACCTGGGCCTATATGCTGACGGCGCTGGCGTTTTACGTGCCCGCCAACTTACTGCCGGTGATGAACACCTCGATGCTCGGCTCGGGCGCCGACAGCACCATCATGAGCGGCGTGCTGGAGTTCTGGCAGCACGGCGCCTGGGACATCGCCCTGATCATTTTCATCGCCAGCATCGCGGTGCCGGGTATCAAGTTCGTCGCATTGACGTTGCTGCTGGTCACCGTGCAGCGCAATAACCAGTGGGCGCGCAAGGAGCGCTCGAAGCTGTTTCGCTTCGTCGAAGTGATTGGCTACTGGTCGATGCTGGATGTGATCGTGGTGGCCTTGGTGGCCGCCCTGGTGCGGTTCCAGGCCCTGGGCACCATCGAGCCACGCCTGGGCATTCTGTTCTTTGGCCTGGTGGTGGTTTTCACCATGCTCTCGGCAATGAGTTTCGACCCGCGCCTGATCTGGGAAAACCCACACAACGAGGAGATGCCGGATGGCGTCGCAAACCACTGACAAACCGCAGCCTGCGGGCTCGCCTGCGATCAAGACGCGGCGCTTCAGCGTCTCGCTGGTGTGGATCGTGCCGATTGTCGCGGTGCTGGTGGGCATTTCGCTGGTGGTGCACAGCATCCTTCAGCAGGGGCCGAGCATTACCATTACCTTCAAGACCGGCAGCGGCCTGACCGCCAACAAGACCGACGTGAAATACCGCAACGTGGTGATCGGCCAGGTGACTGACGTGGAGTTGAGCGACGATCAGAAAAGCGTCAACGCCACGATCAAACTGTCCAAACAGGCTGAAAGCTTCACCCGTGAAGACTCGCAGTTCTGGGTGGTGCGCCCACGTATCGGCGCCGGTGGCGTTTCCGGTATCGACACGCTGCTCTCCGGGGATTACATCGGCGCCGATATCGGCCAGTCCGATACCCGCGCCAACCGGTTCACCGGCCTGGAAAACCCGCCGCCCATTACCTATGGCGAACCGGGCAAGCGCTTCACGCTGCACACCCAGGATCTGGGTTCGCTGGATATCGGCTCCCCCGTGTACTACCGCAAGATTCCCGTTGGCCAGGTGGTGGCCTATGCCCTGGACGCTGACGGCAAGGGCGTGAACATCGACGTGTTCGTGCATGCACCCAATGACGCCTACGTCACCGAGAACACCCGGTTCTGGAACGCCAGCGGGATTGATGTGAGTGTCGGCGCCAACGGGTTTGCGCTGAAAACCGAATCCTTGTCGTCCATGCTGGTGGGCGGCATCGCCTTCCTCGCCCCGCCCTACAGCCCCAACGACAAGCCGGCCGACGAAGAACACTCCTACGAACTGTTCGCCGACCAGCAAACCGCGCTGGCCCCGCCCAATGGCAAGGCGCAATACCTGAACCTGCGGTTCGACCAGGCCTTGCGCGGGCTTACGGTGGGTGCGCCAGTGGAGTTCCTGGGTATCGAATTCGGCAAAGTGGTGTCGATCAACCTGGATTTCGACGAGAAAAAACGCAGCTTCCCGGTCAACGTCGGCATCGTGATCTACCCGCAGCGCCTCGGCGAAGCCAACACCAAAATGCTCACGGTCTTGAAGCATGACCCCAACGACGAAGCCGGCGGTGTGCGCCTGATGGGCAGCTTCATCGAACACGGCCTGCGCGCCCAGGCCCGCAGCGGCAACCTGCTCACTGGCCAGCTGTATATCGCCCTGGACTTCTTCCCCAAGGCCGACAAAGTCGTGTTTGACCCGAACCTGCGCCCCGTCAGTATTCCGACCATCCCCGGCAACCTGGAACAACTGCAGGAAAAACTCGAAGGCATCGTCAACAAGATCAACCAGCTGCCGATCGAGCGAATTGCCGGCAACCTCGACGGCAGCCTGGTGGAACTGCGCAAGGGTCTCGGCCAGTTCAACGCCAAGACACTGCCGGGGGTGCAAAACACGCTGGCCGACGTGAGTAAAACCCTGCAATCCGCCAGTTCGACCCTGGCCGAGGATTCGCCGCAACGGGAACAGTTGACCCAGACCCTGGACGAACTGAGCCGCATGTCGCGCTCCCTGCGAGAGCTGTCGGACTACCTGGCACGCCATCCCGAATCGCTGATTCGCGGTCGCCCCGACAACGCCGCGCCCTCCGACCTGCAAGGGCCACCGCGCAAATGACCACAGGAGCAACCACCATGGCTTTGCCGCTGAAGATCACGCTGCTCACCGGGTTGCTGCTGCTGACGGCGTGCCGCAGTGAGCCCATTCAATTTCATACCCTGACGCCGGTGCAGCGCAGCAATGCGTCATTGGCCGCGGGGGGCGAGATCCGGATTGAAAGCATCACGGTCCCGCCACAGGTCGACCGGCCACAGATTGTCATCCGCCAGGGTGACAGCGGCGTGGCCATTCTCGAGACGCAATGGTGGGCTGCCAGCCTGGTGGATGAGTTGCGCAGCGCGCTGGTGGATCAACTCGCCAGCAGCCGGAAAAACCTGGCGGTGCGCATTGAGGTCCAGCGCTTTGACTCGATCCCCGGGCAGTACGCCCTGCTCGACGTCAAATGGCGGCTTCGCCAGACGGGCACGGACGAACGCACGCCGCTGACGTGTCGCACGGTGGTGCAGTCGCCATCCGGCCCGACCATTGACGACCTGGTGATCGCGCAGCAAAACAACGTCAAACGGTTTGCCGCGCTGCTCAGCCAGGCCGCCGACAAGTCATCGAGTGAGTGCCCCGCCGTGCGGTAAACATTGATCCAGGGGATCGAGCCATGCGCACATTCTGGAAGTGGTATCAGCAACTGCTGGAGAATGACTTCAGCACCCAGGTCTTCGACAATGTGAAGAACCTGCTGGTATGCGCGCTGTTGTTTGCTGCGGGCACCAACGCACTGGCCGGGAAACATGAGCTGTTCCTCGGCATCCTGGCGTCAAGCGTGGCCGGGTGGGGCTTGATCGTGGTCTCAAGCTTGCTGATGGTGCTGAATGTGAGCGATGGCATCCGCCGGCTCGCCAAGCTGCGTTATCACCTGGTCCTTCAGCTGCTGCTTATCCTGATCTATGTGCTGGTGGCAGCCCGCGTGGTGGAAATCGTCTGGGGCTTTCGATCCCATTGATCCAGGTTTCTACCCCAGCAATCCCATCTCCTGCGCCCGCGCCACCGCCTGTGTGCGCCGCTCAACCCCGAGCTTGCTGTTGATATGGCTGGCGTGGGTTTTCACGGTGTGCAGGGAGATAAACAGCTGATTGCTGATCTCCTGGTTTGAACAACCCTGTGCGATCAGGTGCAGCACCGCCAGTTCACGGGTGCTCAGGGTCTCCAGTGTGTGTGGGGTTTCAACTACTGCAACATCCGGCAAGAGTGCCAGCAGGCCCTGGTTCAACAGTCCATGGGGATCCCGGGAAAGCTGCTCCCGCGTCCACTCGGGATAGCGTTCCAACAGGCGCTGGAAAGGTTGCATCGCGCCACCGGCAGCCGCTTCAAGCGCGCGGGCAAACACCGGGCGGGCCTGGGCTTCCTGGCCACCGTCCAGCAGTAACAGTGCCTGCTGGGTCAGCGCCATCAGGCTGATCATCTGCCGGCCGCTGTTATGGGCCTGGCGTGCCAGTTCGTCGAGCCGTTGCAGTGAAGCCGCCGGCTGATGACGGATGGCGTCGAGTGCCGCCTGTTGCAACTCGATATGTTGCGGCAGGTGCGGGTGGAACTCCGGTGCGGCAGCGGCCTGTTCACCGTTGTAGGTTTGCCCCAGCCGCGTCAGCCAGGCATCGGCCAGGTCGGTGCGCCCCTGAGCCAGCCATAGCTCGCATTTGACCAGGGTGATCATCGCCAGATAGAAAATCGGCGGCACGTCCCAGATATGCATCAAGCGCTCGGCCTCGGCCAATTCGGCAAAGGCCACGGAGAAGTCGCCACGGCGACCTTCGAAGCTGGCGATCACACAGTGGCCGATCAACACGCTGATATCCCGACAGGCTCGCGCCTCCGTCAACCCGGCACGCAGCCGAGCGAGCCCGGCTTCAGGCTGGCAGCGCATCAGCAGCAAATAGCCTTCGTACAACGCCAGGCGCGCGCGCACTGCGTACAGCCGTTGCGGCGCCAGGCCTTGCAAACGTTGCAGGCCCTGGCGCACTTCATCCAGCGACCGCAGGATCTCGCCACGGGCCTGCAGTACACGCGCTCGGTCGTAATGGGCCAGCGCTTCGAACAATGGATTGCCGACCCGCTGCGCCAACTCCAGGGATTCGCGGTTCAGGCCGCGGGCGCGCCACAGGTCGGCGTCGACAATGGCCAGGTTGGACAGGGTCGACAGGCACATCAACCGCTGGCCATAGCGTTTGTGCGGCAGGCTTTCCAGGGCCTCGCTGCAATACGACTGGGTCAGCTCACGATCACCACGGCCCCGGGCAATAATCCCGCTGAGGGCCAGCCATTGCGCCAGCATCGACTTTTGCGCGGTGGCCGACGGGGCCGGTAAAAAACGGCTGAGGTGGCTGGCCAGTTCCTGCGCCGCATCCAGCTGGCAGGCCAGGCCCAACGCCCAGCTGTAGAGCACGATCAGGCGTGGCGTACTCATCAGCAAACTGTCGGGCAAGTCCATTTTCCAGCGCAGCAGCATGCCGACATTCTGCTCCGCCAGCAGTTGCTCTTCGGACAGGTTCTGCACCAGGTTTGCCGCCACATCCAGGTGGCCCGCACGCAGCGCCTGCTCCACTGCCTCGTCGATCAAGCCCTGGGCATTGAACCAGCGGCAGGCCCGCAGGTGCAGGCTGGCTGCCGGCAACACGGCATTGCTCGCGCGCCGGGTGCGCAGCAGGTCGGAAAACAGATGGTGATAACGGTACCAATGGCCCTGCTCGTCCAGCGGCACCAGGAATACCTGGTGGGCTTGCAGGTAGCGCAGGATTTCCGTGCTGTCGTGGGCCTCGCGCACGGCGTCGCACAGCTCGCTGCAAAAGCGCTCCTGGGACGCGGTGTCGTAGAGGAACGCCTGGACTTCCGAGGGCAGGCAGTCGATGACCTCTTCGAGCAGGTAATCGCGGATCAGCCCTTCCCCGCCGTGCAAACCCTGGGGCAGCGTACCTTCGCTGCCGGCCTCGGAAGCCGCCAGCAGCCAGAAACGCAGGCCGGCCACCCAGCCTTCGCTGCGCCGGATCAGGTTATCCAGGGCTTCACCACGCAATGAACTGCTGTGGCGATCCAGCAGCGCCAGGGATTCGCCGTGAGTCAGGCGCAGGTCCTGCTCGTGCAGTTCCAGCAAATGCCGGGACAGGCGCAGTCGGGCCAGGTGCCAGTCGGGACGCTGGCGGCTGGTGACCAGCACCAGCAGGCCGTCGGGCAGGTGATTGAGGAAAAATTGCAGGCAGCGGTCGAGTACCGGGCCCTGGGCCAGATGGTAGTCATCCAGCACCAGCAACAGCGGCGCCTGGGTCGACAGGTGCACCGTCAGTTCATCCAGCAGGCCGTCGAGCCATTCTTCAAAGGCGAAGGGTTGGTGACGCTGGCGCATTTTCAGCAGGCCCAGGGATTGGGCGCCCAACTGCGGGAAGTATTGCTGCAAGCCGTCGAGCAGGCGTTCAAGAAAACGTCCCGGGTCGTTGTCCCGGGGACTTAGCCCCAACCACAGGCTTTGCCAGTGGGCCGGCAGGCTCTGGCAGAACTCCACCGCCAGCGAACTCTTGCCGAACCCGGCCGGGGCGCTGACCAGCAACAGACGCCCGGCCAGCCCTTCGCTCAGCCGTTCGCACAGGCGCGGTCGCAACACATAGCCGTCAGGCAGTGGGGGTCGATAGAAGCGCCCTTCCAGGGTCGGAATCACCGTGCTGGCAGGCCCTTGAATTCGGGACAGATCAGTCATCGCCGGGCTCTTGTAGAAGGCTGTTGTCGGCATTGCAGATGTCCGCAGACTAGCGGTAAAAGCGGCAGCTTTGTAGATCTTTGCAACATTTGTCTGAAAAAGACTACAACAAAAAATATCCGGACTTCTTCTGTAACGACCGACACTCTGTGGCGAGGGAGCTTGCTCTCGCTGGAGTGCGCAGCGCTCCCGTTTTTGGGGCTGCTACGCATCCCTGCGGGAGCAAGCTCCCTCGCCACAGTGGTCGCGCAAAAAAAAGCCCCGAACCAGTCGGGGCTTCTTCGAGGATGCGGCCTCGTTTACAGCAAGTTAGCGAACACCATCCTGGCGCAGGGCCGCCGGGGTGAAGTCGCTGGTGGTGGCGGTGAAACCGAAGTCATAGGCCTGTTTCTCTTCGTTCTTCATGCCCAGTGCCAGGTAGCGGCCGGACTGCAGGTCGTAGAGGGTTTCGAGGGCGTACCACGGCACTTGCTTGTCGTAGTAGTTCTCGGCATGGGCTTCAGCCACGCGCCACAGCTGGCCACGACCGTCGTAGTGGTCGATGACCGCGGCTTGCCAGGTGTCTTCGTCAATGAAGAAGTCACGCTTGGCGTAAATGTGGCGCTGGCCTTCCTTCAGGGTTGCAACCACATGCCACACACGGCGCAGCTCGTAGCGCGCCAGGTCCTGGTTGATGTGGCCGGCCTTGATGATGTCGACATACTTGAGCTTCGGATCGTCGAGTTTGTAGCTGTTTTCGGCGATGTACAGTTCCTTCTTGCCTTCCAGTTTCCAGTCGTAGCGGTCCGGTGCACCGTTGAACATGTCGAGGTTGTCGGAAGTCCGCAGGCCGTCGGCGGCGGTACCCGGGCCGTCATACGATACTTGCGGCGCCCGGCGCACACGACGCTGGCCGGCGTTGTAGACCCACGCCGAACGGGGTTCTTTCACCTGGTCGAGGGTTTCGTGCACCAGCAGCACACCACCGGCCAGACGTGCCGGCGCAGTCACTTGCTGCTTGAAGTAGAACAGGATGTTGCCCGGGTTTTTCGGGTCGTAGTCCTTCATCTTGTCGCGGAACACGAACTGATCGCGGAAGTACACCAGGCTGAACGAGCCGTTGGTTTGCGGCG
This sequence comes from Pseudomonas sp. SDO5522_S412, assembly GCF_054071215.1. NCBI lineage: Bacteria > Pseudomonadati > Pseudomonadota > Gammaproteobacteria > Pseudomonadales > Pseudomonadaceae > Pseudomonas > Pseudomonas sp. SDO5522_S412. The sequence goes on from NZ_JBSVWQ010000004.1 coordinate 77,790, forward strand.
TGGCCTGGGTCACCAGGCGGGTCACGCTGCCGCCGCGATAGCGGGTGATGTGGTTCCAGATCACTTCAACGCCGCTTTTCGGAATCGGGAACGGTACGGCGGTTTCAAAGTTTTCCAGGCCGTTGCCGCCGGACACCAGGTTGGTGCTGGTGGCGTTTTTCTTGATGGCGGCGAACACATCAGCTGGCACCGTGGCGCCGCGATGGGTCGGGTAGACCGGCATCTTGAAGGTGTCGGGGTAGCGCTTGAACATCGCGTACTGCCCCGGCGCCAGCTTGTCCTTGTACTGCTCGACGTTCTGCGCGGTGATGGTGAATTGCGGTTGTTCGTTGGCGTATGGGTTGGCCAGGAAGCCACGGGCATCCACGGCACCGGCGTTGGTTGGCAGCGGCGACCATTTAGGGATGGTGCCGGCCGCGTTACCGGCCATTTCGGCGCCCATCGGGGTCAGGGTCGTGCCGAGCTTGGCGGCTTCATCCGCCGAGACCGCCGCCATGACGCTACCCGCCATGATCGACAGCCCCAGCACACCCACCTGCAACAGATTTTTAGTTATTTTCATGTTCTGGTTCTTCCTTAAAACATACTGCTTAAAGAGAGTGTGCTTAGAAGTTCACGCCGACGCTCAAGGCGACAAAGTCGCGGTCGTCCACGGTGCTGTAGTCGCCACCAAAGAAGTTGGTGTAGGCCAGGCTCGCGGTGTAAGTGTTCTGGTACTCGGCGTCCAGCCCGAGGCTGATCGCCTTGCGGCCTTCCTCGAAGTTACCGCCAGGGCCAGGCGAGTAACCCTTAACGTCATGGGACCAGGCCACGTTGGGTTTGAGGTTGACGCCGGCAAACACATCCGGGTATTCCCAGATCGCACGGCCACGGTAGCCCCACGAAGTTGCAGTAGTGAAGCCGTCGTTGTTGCAACTGGTGTTCAGGCCGTTGGCATTGGGAAGGCCAGCACCTTGGGCGGTAGAGTTGTTCAATGCCGCACACGCGCCGTTAGGCAGGGTACCCGGGCCAAACACCGGATCACGGCCATAGCGAACCTTGGACTTGCTCTCCAACCCGCCGACATAGGTCATACCGACTTCGCCCACCAGCGTCAGGCGGCTGGCGCCCATGACCTGGTCAAAGAAGTGGGTGAACGTGGTTTGGAGTTGAGTGATTTCCTTACGGCGATAACCATGCAAATCCTGGCCTGGTACACCGCTTAACAACGAAGCATCCTTGAGCACCGGGAAGCCCAGAGGGCGAACACCGGCAAACAGGATGTCGGTGGAGTTCAACTGCACAGGCGCGTTGGGCCGGTAGCTCAACTCGCCGCTCCATGCCGTGCCGGTAGGCAACGTGGTGGAGAAACTCAAGCCAAAGAGGTGGATGTCTTCCGGATACTCAACGAAGTATTGCGAGTTTCCCGCCACCACCAGTGCAGCTGCCTGACCCAAAGGCCTGGCTCTGTCGTAGACCGACTGAGGCGCGCCAGTTGCACTGAAAATCGGCGCACGGCTGTGGTAGTTCATGTAGTAGGCGCCGAACTCGGTGTCCAGCGGCTCAAAGTTGTAGTGCATTGCGACGCCGTATTGGCCGCCGTCACGTGCGTTACGGTTCGGACCGCGGCGCACCAGGACGCCCTCGTCATTAACGTCGACGCCCAAGGCGGCCAAGCTCGGCAAAGCGGCCGGGTTGATCGTGGAACGCTTGTTCAACACCCGCAAATTATCGTTACAGCCGGTGGTAATGATGTCGGGCTGCGAGAAAAACGTGCCGCAGTTATCGGTCACGGTCTTGTCCCAACCGATCTGATAGAAGCCTTCAGCCGACAGGTTGTCGGTCAGCGTTTGCGACACGTAGAACATGTTGACCGGAATCAGGCCCTCCTTGATCTCGGCCCCCGGACGACGGAATGCAGCCACGTCGATCGGGTTGATGGCGTTGATACCGCCACCAATGAACGTGCTCTCACCCCAGCTCACTACCTGCTTGCCCAACCGTACGGAACCCGGTTCATCACCAATCGAGTAGTTGTGGTAGACGAAGGCGTCGAGAATCTGCCCGCCGGAAGATCGGGCGCCTGTTGGGCGGTTGTTGTCGCTGATGTTCTTGAAATCGAGGTCGTCGTCTTTAAGCTTGAAGTCATACCAGTACTTGCCCCGGACAAACACGCCGGTGTCGCCGTATTTCAACTCAAGGTCATGAATGCCTTTGAAGATCTTCGAGAAGGAATCACCTTTGTCGAAGTTCAGGTGACCGTCATCCGAGGTTTGCGACAACCCCCTGCCACCGTTGTTGGCACCGATCAGGTCTTTATTGCGACCCGCCGTCGACCAACTGGCCCCGACCGACAGGGACGAGTCAAAGCTGCCTTCGATTTCACCGATGTTGAAACTGACGCCGAATGCAGGCCCGGCGAGCGTAGAGGCGAGGCTGACGGCCAAAGGCAGTTTTGCCCGGCGCCAGAACTGGTGTGCTGAGATCATCGACGCTACTCCATGTGCATTATTGTTATGGCAGTGAGTCGTTTCCAAGGGCTTGTAACGGCCGGAATACAACGATTCCAATGCCGGGCGAACACATGAACCCGCCGGGCTCACAGCACCGCACCTTGAAAAACTCTGGGATGAACTATAGCCAGCAGGGGGTACCGCTTGATCCCTCTAAAGTGTGATTTGCATCACCAACCCGTCTGCCACAGTCCTTTTCGCCATGCTGACGAAGGTCAGCGACGGAAGGATGGCTGAAAATTGGCAAATCACAAGTGAAGGCTTGGACTAGAGCGCTGCCGTGCCCGCGAGGGCACGGCAAGCAGCGTCAGAGGGTAGAGAGGAAGGTGCTGTTGTTGGCCTGCCATTCGATGATGTCGATACGGATACGTTTTTTGTCGAGCTTGCCGACACTGGTCTTGGGAATTTCCGTAACAACGGCGATCTGGCTTGGAATCGCCCACTTGCTCAGGTGGCCCAATTCCACGAATGGCTTGAGATGTTCCTTCAGCTCCTTGGCCCCTATCACATGGCCATCACGCACCACCAGCAACGCAAACGGGCGCTCACCCCACTGCGGGTCGGCAATCCCCACCACCGCTACTTCGCGTACCGCCGGGTGGCGGCTGACCAGGTCCTCAAGGGCCAGCGAGGAGATCCACTCGCCGCCGGTCTTGATCACGTCCTTGATGCGGTCGCGAATATCGATCACGCCGAAGGCATCGAGGGTGGCCACATCACCGGTGTGCATCCAGCCGCCGGCCCACAGCTCGGCGCCCTTCTGCGGCTCGTTGAAATAGCCTTCGCTGAGCCATGGCGCGCGCAGCACCAGCTCGCCCTGGGATTCACCGTCGGCGGGCAGGAAGTTGCCCTCGCCATCGATGATCGCCGCTTCCACCAATGGCCCGGGCACGCCAGCCTTGATGCGGTAAGTGGTGCGCTCGTCTTCGGTACCCGCCATCAGTTCTTCATTGAGGTGGGCGCAGGACACCAGCGGCCCGGTCTCGGACATGCCGTACGCCGCCGTCAGCTGAATACCCCGGGCCTTGGAGGCTTCATACAGCGAACGATTGAGGGCGCTGCCACCGATGACGATTTTCCAGCCGCCGAAATCCACGCCCTGCCCGGCCTTGGCGTTGAGCACCATTTGCAGGATGGTCGGCACACAATGGGAGAAGGTGACCTTCTCCTTGCGCCACAGCTCCACCAGGTATTCGGGGTCGTAGCGGCCTGGATAAACCTGCTTCAGGCCGAGCATGGTCGCCACATACGGCAGGCCCCAGGCGTGGACGTGGAACATCGGAGTGATCGGCATGTAGACGTCGTTGGTGCCCAACAGACGCACGCTGTCGACGCTGCCCATGATGGTCGCCACGCCCATGGTGTGCAGCACCAGTTGGCGGTGGGTGAAGTACACGCCCTTGGGATTGCCCGTGGTGCCGGTGGTGTAGAAGGTGGTGGCGACGGAGTTTTCGTCGAAATCCTCGAAGTCGTAGCGGGGGCTCGCCGCCGCGAGCAATGTTTCGTACTCACCCACGAGGTTGGGCAGCTCGGCGGTTTTGTCCGCGCCATCGGTGAGCAGCAGGGTTTTGTCGACGGTGGTGAGGTGGCCGGCGATGGCCTGGTAGAGCCCCACGAACTCGCTGTTGACCAGCACAAAGCGGTCCTCGGCGTGGTTCATGGTGTACAGAATCTGTTCCGGGGACAGGCGCACGTTGATGGTGTGGATTACCGCACCAATCATCGGAATGGCAAACATGCATTCCAGGTAGCGGTGGCTGTCCCAGTCCATCACGGCCACGGTATCACCGGCCTTGACCCCGGCCTCGGTCAGCACATTGGCCAGGCGGGCGACGCGCTCGATCAGGGTCGGATAGGTGTAGCGCAACTGGTCGCGGTAGACGATTTCCCGGGTCTTCTCGTAGCGTGTCCCGGACATCAACAGGCGTTTGATCAACAGCGGGTATTGGTAGGCGCCTTCGGCGGGCGGGATAACACGAGTCTGCAACATACGAATCCCTTATCTGACTGCACGGTCTTGGCTGAAACATCTGCACTGTAGAGCGCTTATGTTTCAGCCAAATCAGCCAAAGGAATGATTTGCAGAACCCAATGAATGCTAGCTTTGCGCCAGCATCCGGCTTATTTCATGCTGGTAAACGCCAGCTTCACGCCGATGGCAATCAGCACCGCGCCCATGGTGCGGTCGAACCAGTGGCCCATGCGTGCAAAACCGGCGCGTACGCGTTGCTGGCTGAACAGCATGGCCACCAGGCAAAACCAGATCGCGGTCGCCACGGCCAGGTACACGCCGTAACCGGCCTGGACCGCCAACGGCGTGTGGGGATTGATCACCACGGTGAACAGCGACAGGAAGAACAGCGTGGCCTTGGGGTTCAAGCCGTTGGTGACAAACCCTGAGGTAAACGCACCACGGGCAGTGCGCTCGCCCGCTTCCAGGTGCAGGTCTTCTTCACTGGCAGGCTTGGCCGGCTGGGCGCGCAGGGCCTTGAAGCCGATGTACAGCAGGTAGGCCGCCGCCGCCCATTTCAGCGCATTGAACAGCACGATGGACTGGGACACGATCAAGCCGATGCCCAGCAGCGAATACCCCACGTGCAGGAAAATCGCCGAACCGACGCCCAACGCCGTCCAGGTGCCGGCCCGTCGGCCATGGGTCACGCTTTCACGTACCACCACGGCGAAATCCGGGCCAGGGCTGGCCACCGCCAACAGGTGAATCAGTGCCACGGTCAAGAACTCGGTGAGGTACATGCACACTCCAGGAAGTAACTGATTATTTCATCTGATAGGCTCGGCAGATTACGCCTTCGAATCCCGCCGCAAAAGGTACAGTTGATGACGAACAATCGCCGCGCCGTCTTCCTTGATCACCCTTCCCTGGACCTCGGGGACCTGGACCTCAGCGGGTTGCAGGCACTCTTCAGCGAACTGAGCCTGCACCAGCAGACCACACCCGAAAACATTATCGAACGCCTGCAAGGCGCGCAGGTGGCCATCAGCAACAAGATCGCGCTGAATGCCGAGACCCTGGCGGCCTGCCCCGAGCTGAAGCTGATCCTGGTGACCGCCACCGGCACCAACAACGTCGACCTCGCCGCCGCCCGCGCCCACGGCGTTACCGTGAGCAATTGCCAGGGTTACGGCACGCCATCGGTGGCGCAGCATACGATCATGCTGCTGCTGAACCTGGCGACGCGCCTGAACGACTATCAACGGGATGTGCAGGCGGGGCACTGGCAACAAGCCAAGCAGTTCTGCCTGCTGGACTACCCGATCGTCGAACTGGAAGGCAAAACCCTCGGGCTGCTGGGCCATGGTGAATTGGGCGGTGCCGTTGCGCGCCTGGCTGAAGCCTTTGGCATGCGCGTGATCCTGGGTGCGATTCCAGGCCGCCCGGCCCGCGCCGATCGCGTGCCGCTGGACGAGTTGCTGGCGCAGGTCGACGCGCTGACCCTGCACTGCCCGCTCAACGAACACACCCGCGACTTTATCGGTGCCCGTGAACTCGCCTTGCTCAAGCCCGGCGCGTTTATCGTCAACACGGCCCGTGGTGGCTTGATCAACGAACAGGCCCTGGCCGATGCCTTGCGCAGTGGGCACCTGGGCGGCGCGGCGACCGATGTATTGAGCGTGGAACCGCCGGTGAACGGCAACCCGTTGCTGGCCGGCGACATCCCGCGCTTGATCGTCACCCCGCACAACGCCTGGGGCAGCCGCGAAGCCCGGCAGCGGATCGTCGGCCAATTGATCGAAAACGCTCAGGGCTTTTTCAGCGGCGCCCCGCTGCGCGTCGTCAGTTGATAAACTGCGCCCCTTTTCAAGGAGCAGACCATGGATCCGCGCAGTGAAGTACTGCTTCGCCAGGCCGAACTTTTTCAAGGCGACGTGCTGCTGGTGGGCTTGCCCGCCGACGACCTGCTGGGCCGCCTGCCCAATGCCCATGGCTGGAGCTGGCACGCCGGCGACCAGGCCGCGCTGGACGCACGTTTTGCCGAGCGCAGCCAGTTTGGTGTGAACGTGCCCGAGCGTTCGTTCGAGACCGCGGTGGTATTCCTGCCCAAGTCCAAGGACCTCACCGATTACCTGCTCAATGCCGTGGCGGCGCGTTTGCCCGGCAAGGAGTTGTACCTGGTGGGGGAGAAGAAAGGCGGCATCGAAAGCGCGGCCAAGCAACTGAACCCGTTCGGCAAACCGCGCAAGCTCGACAATGCGCGGCACTGCCAGTTGTGGCTGGTGACGGTGGCCAACGCCCCCGAGCCGGTAGAACTGGAGAGCCTGGCGCAGGTGTTCGAGGTGCCGCTGGCTGAGGGCCCGCTCAAGGTGGTAAGCCTGCCGGGCGTGTTCAGCCACGGTCGGCTGGATCGCGGTACCGCATTGCTGCTGGAGCATCTGGACAAGTTGCCGAGCGGTCACTTGCTGGATTTCGGTTGTGGCGCGGGTGTGCTCGGGGCAGCGGTCAAGCGTCGCTACCCGCATAACACGGTGACAATGCTCGACGTGGATGCCTTTGCCGCTGCCAGCAGTCGCCTGACATTGGCGGCCAATGGCCTGGAAGCCGAGGTGTTGACCGGTGATGGCATCGACGCTGCTCCGATGAATCTGAACGCGATTCTGAGCAACCCGCCGTTCCACGTCGGGGTGCACACCGATTATTTCGCCACCGAGAACCTGCTACGAAAAGCGGCCAAACATCTGGCAAAAGGCGGCGAACTTCGCTTGGTTGCGAACAGTTTCCTGAAGTATCAGCCGCTGATCGAAGAGCATCTTGGCGTGTGCGCAATCAAGGCAGAAGGTCAGGGTTTTCGCATTTACCGTGCCAAGCGCGGCTGAGATCTTTTTCCAAAAGAAGGCTTGCCGAATGGATTTTGCCTAGGCAGAATCCGCTCCGTCCTAGGGGAGTAGTCTCCCACGAGCGCCACGCTCGTCCGGCATACGTCAACATACTTGGTCAACAGGCCATGGCGTATGCGACCCAGGAGTCCGCACAGACGGACCGGGGTTTGACAAGACCTATGACACGAACACCTTACCCGGGGCGGGAAGGCTGTACGTGTCATAGCCGTGTCGACCCGCCCCTGGAACTTACCTGATGCTGGATTCTCTGCTCGTCCCTACTGCAATCGTTGCCTTGGCCGAAATTGGCGACAAGACGCAACTGCTCGCACTCATTCTCGCTGCACGCTTTCGCAAACCCTGGCCGATCATCGCCGGCATCGTTGCCGCGACCCTGGCCAACCATGCGGCCGCCGGTGCCGTGGGGGCCTGGTTCGGGAGTTTCTTCTCGGATGCGGTGCTGCACTGGATACTCGCGGCGAGCTTCTGCGCCACGGCGCTGTGGACCCTGGTGCCCGACAAGCTCGACGATGACGAAGCCAGCACTTCCCGCAAGTTCGGGCCCTTCCTGACCACGCTGATCGCATTCTTCCTCGCGGAAATCGGCGACAAGACCCAGATCGCTACCGTGATGCTCGCGGCGCAATACCCGGAACTGTGGCTGGTAATTATCGGCACGACCCTGGGCATGTTGATTGCCAACGTGCCGGTGGTGCTGGCGGGTAATTTTGCCGCGGACAAACTGCCGCTGACGCTGATTCGTCGACTGGCGGCTACGGCATTCTTCATCCTGGCCATTGTTGCGGTGTACAAGGCCATGCAGAGCAGCGGCTGGATCTAAACGCAACCCCATATGGGGGCTGGGCTTTTGAAGGAGCTAGCTTGCCTGCGACAGCATCACCTCGGTGCAACTGACACACCGAGGTGCCTGCATCGCGGGCAAGCCCGACTCCCACACAAGCCGGGCCCCCACATTCAGATTTGCATTTCAGCCTTATAAATCAGGATTTTTTCGCCTGCTGATACAACGGCATCACCTTCGGAATCGCCGCCTGCAACGAGGCGATCCGGCTGTCGGAGGCAGGGTGGGTGCTCATGAATTCAGGTGGCGAGCCTTCCGAAGCCTTGGCCATTTTGTTCCACAGGGTAATCGCCGCGTTCGGGTTGTAACCGGCACGCGCCGACAACTCCAGGCCGATCAGGTCCGCTTCGTTTTCATTGCTGCGGCTGTTGGGCAAGGTCATGCCGTAGTTGGCCACGGTATCGGCCAGCGCCAAGCTGTCCTGACCGAGGCCGAACAACGCACCGGCCCCCTGCTTCGCCATTTCGATACCGTAGGCCTTGGACATGGCTTCGCGGCCGTGCTCACGCAAGGCGTGGGCAATTTCATGGCCCATCACGGCGGCGAGTTCGTCGTCGGTCAACTTGAGATTGTCGATCAACGCGCTGTAGACAAAGATCTTGCCGCCAGGCCCGCAGTTGGCGTTCATCTCGTCACTTTTGATCAGGTTCACTTCCCACTTCCACTGCGCCGCATCCGGGCGGAAGGTGGGCGCCTGGGCGATCAGGCGGTTGGCAATCGCCTGCACGCGCTTGGCGTTGGCGCTGGTCTTGTCCACCAGGCCCTTGCCGCTGGCTTCACCCAGGGTCTGCTGGTAGGACTGCGCATACATCTGGTCGACTTCCTGGCTCGACAACATGCTGAACATGTACTGCTTGCGCTCAACGCCCACGGCGCCGCCGCTGGTGGTGTTGACCGACTGACAACCGGCGAGCAACAAAGCCGCGCCCAACGCACATACCGCCACTGTCTTTTTCATCAACCTGCTCCCTGAAAACATGGCGCGTATCGTAGTCGGCCAATTGTATCGACGCCAGATACAACAGACGTATAGCCACCTGATTTCAGATACATCCCACACTGCCGCAAAAAATTCACAAACGCTGGCAACCTTTCCATTTACGACATTCGCCCATCCGGCACAGCCATTTTGAGGTAATGGCCCTCATGTCTCCCCCGCCCGCGGCCGATATACACAAGCAGCCAATCTCCCCCTGCGTTCGGAGCCGTCATGAAGTTCAAGTCGATTCAATTTTCTGTCGCGGCACTGGCCGGGGCCATTGTCCTGAGCGTGGTGGCGGTGTTGGTGCTGTATGCCTTGTTCGCCGGGGCGCGCACCCAGGAGATGGTGCAGGAACGCACCCAGGGTCAATTCGAACAAATCATCGAGCAGCGCCTGACCGCCCTGGCGCAAACCCAGGCGACGCTGATCCAGCGCGAACTCGAAGCACCGCTGGTGACAGCCAAGGGCCTGGCCACCGCCAACGCCCTGATGGGCATGAAAGACGCCAACGGCAACCCGCAACTGGCGGTCTCCCGTGAACAACTGATCAACCTGATCCACGAAACCGTGGTGCGTAACCCGAAGATTCTTGGCGCCTATATAGGCTGGGAAGCCAACGCCATCGACCACAACGATGCTGCCTACGTCAACAGCCCGGTGGTCGGCATCGAAACCAACGGCCGCTTCCTGCCGTGGTGGTTCCGCAATGCCGACGGCAGCCTGGGCCTGGATAAACTGGCTGACGTGGCCGACCAGACCATCCTGTCCACCGGCGTGCGCGCCAGTGAGTACTACCTGTGTTCCAAGGAAAGCAAAAAGCCCTGCGCCATCGATCCGGCCCCTTATAAAGTCGGGAATGCGATGGTGATGCTCGCCTCGTTTATCGAACCAATCATGATCGACGGCACCTTTCAGGGCATCGTCGGCGCCGACCTGTCGGTGAACTTCATCTAGGAAATGCTCACCAAGGCCGATCAGAATTTGTACAACGGTGCTGGCGAGTTGGCGCTGATTTCCAGCAACGGCCGCCTGGTGGCCTACACCAAGGACGCCAGCAAGCTCGGGGAAAAGGCCAGCGACCTGCTCGACAGCAACGAGTTGGCCAACCTCGGCCAGTTGAATATCGGCGAAGTGCGCTACGACGTGGACAAGCAACACGGGCATATCGAGCTGTTCCTGCCGTTCAACATCGGCCAGACCGACGCCCGCTGGACCCTGCTCCTGCAACTGCCCCTGAGTGCGGTAATGGCCGACCTGCAGGCGATGCAGCACGACCTCGACGCCCAGCGCAAAACCGATATTTTCGGCATGGCCGTGGCCGGGCTGCTGATCGCCGGCATCGGCTTGCTGGTGATCTGGCTGGTGGGCCACGGCATTGCCCGGCCGCTCAAGCAAATGGTGGCGATGCTCAATGACATCGCCCAGGGCGAGGGCGACCTGACCCGGCGCCTGACCAGTGATCGCGCCGACGAACTGGGGGCGATTGCCAGCGGCTTCAATACATTCCTGGCCAAGTTGCAGGGGATGATTACCCAGGTGGTGAGTTCGGTGCAGAAGGTCAGCGACTCCTCGGAGCACACCGCCGACATCGCGATTCGTACCAACCAGGGCGTGCACAAGCAAATGGTCGAGATCGACCAGGTGGCTACCGCCGTGCACGAGATGACCGCGACCGCACAGGACGTGGCGCGCAACGCCACCCAGGCCGCACAGGCCGCCAGCCACGCTGATCAAGCGGCGAGCCAGGGCATGCAGATTGTGCGCGACACCTCCACCTCCATCGGCGCCCTCGCCGAGGAAATCGGCAAGGCGGTCGGTGTGGTGCAGGCGCTGGCCAAGGACAGCGAGAACATCAATGCCATCCTCACGGCGATTCGCGGGATTGCCGAGCAGACCAACCTGCTGGCGCTCAACGCGGCAATCGAAGCAGCACGGGCCGGTGAGCAAGGGCGCGGGTTTGCGGTGGTGGCCGACGAGGTGCGCAACCTGGCGCAGAAGACCCAGAAGGCTACCGAAGAAATCCAGGCCATGATCCAGCAACTGCAGCAGGGCACCCGCGACGTGGTGCGGGTGATGGAAGACAGCCAGAACCGCACCGATGAAAGCGTGCAGCACGCGGCCAAGGCGGCTCAGGCGCTGGAGACCATTACCCGGGCGGTGTCGGTGATCAACGACATGAACACCCAGATCGCCAGCGCCGCCGAGGAACAGAGCGCGGTGGCCGAGGACATTAACCGTAACGTGATCAATATCGGACAGGTGGCCAATGAAGTGGCAGGCGGAGCGGATGAGTCGAGCGCGGCCAGCGCAGACCTGACCAAGCTGGCGGAACAGCAGCGGCGGTTGATCAATCAGTTCAAGGTTTGAGTCAAGCGGCGCCCTTTCGGGCGCCTTCGCGAGCAAGCCCGCTCCCACATTTGATCGCATTCCTTCAGTTGAAATGC
>NZ_JBSVWQ010000005.1:0-87552 GCF_054071215.1 Pseudomonas sp. SDO5522_S412
GCATATTTAGCGACTGACACACCGCCTTCGCGAGCAAGCCCGCTCCCACATTGGACTCTTTGTGGCTGTTACACCTCGCTGGTCTGCGCCCTGCCGTGCACCGCCGCTTTCTTCGGCACTTCCTCCAGCAACGGAATTTCCTTGCCCTCGGCATCAAACAGCTTGCCGCCGCTGAAGTAATCCCCGTCCCGCAACGCCGCCACGTCCTGGAAGCACAGGCTGCGTTCCGTCCCGGCGACGAATACCGACTGCTGGTCCGAGTTGCCCGCGGTGAAGTGGTTGAACGCCAGGTTCAACAGGATCGCCATGATCGCCGACGAACTGATCCCCGAGTGGAAAATGGTCGCGAACCAGCTCGGGAAGTGATCGTAGAAACTCGGGGCCGCAATCGGGATCATGCCAAAACCGATGGAAGTGGCGACAATGATCAGGTTCATGTTGTTGCGGTAATCGACCTTGGACAAGGTCCGGATACCACTGGCAGCCACGGTGCCGAACAGCACGATCCCGGCCCCGCCCAGCACCGAAGTCGGCACTGCCGCAATCACCCGCCCCATGAATGGCAGCAGGCCGAGGATCACCAGGAATATCCCACCGGTGGCGACCACATAACGGCTCTTGACCCCGGTAACCGCCACCAGTCCGACGTTTTGTGCAAACGCGCTCTGGGTGAACGAGCCGAAGATCGGCGCAAACATGCTCGACAGCATATCCGCACGCAGGCCATTGCCGAGGCGCTTGGAGTCGACCTTGGTGTCGATGATTTCACCCACTGCCAGAATGTCCGCCGAGGTTTCCACCAGCGTCACCATCACCACGATGCACATGGAAATGATCGCCGCGAGATGGAAGGTTGGCATGCCGAAATGGAAGGGTGTGGGAAAGCCGAACATCGGGCCCTGGGTCACGCTGGAGAAGTCAGCCATGCCGAGGAACACCGCGATAACCGTGCCGATCACCATCGCCAGCAGGATCGACAGCCGCGAGATGGTCGCGCTGCCGATCTTGCTCAGCAGCAATACCAGCACCAGGGTCAGCGCCGCCAGGCCGATGTTCGGCATGCTGCCGAAATCTGCGGCGCGGCTGTTGCCGCCCATGGCCCAGCGGGCGGCGACGGGCATCAATGTCAGGCCGATGGTAGTGATCACAATCCCGGTAACCAACGGCGGGAAGAATTTGGTGATTCGCGAGAACACCGGGGTGATCAGCAGGCCTATCAGGGAGGCGGCCATCACCGCCCCGAGAATCGCCGGGATGCCACCCGCACCGTCGCTGCCAACAATCGCCACCATGGTCGCCACCCCGGCAAAGGACACCCCTTGCACCAGCGGCAACTGGCAGCCGAAAAACGGCAGCCCCAGGGTTTGCAACAGCGTAGCCAGGCCTCCGGCAAACAGCGAGGCAGCGATCAGCAGGCCAATATCGGCCGGCGACAACCCGGCCGCCTGGCCGACGATCAACGGTACAGCCACGATGCCGCCGTACATGGTGAGCACATGCTGCAGGCCGTAAGCCATGTTGGCCGCGACGCCGAGATTCTCATCTTCTGGCCGCTGCGGTGACGCCTTCGGGATAGTCATGGTGAGGGGTTCTCTGTTTTTGTTGTGCACTCACTGTATGCAATAGAAAGATTGGATGTCCATAGAGTTGTATACAATCATTTTCACAAGAACACCCTGAACGCCGTTACAAAAATCCATTCAGCCGCCCTGCCCCGTGGCTCGAAGCGCTGCGCACAAGGACTTGAAAAAAATGCTCAACCGCAAGCTGCGCATCCACGCCCCGGCGATTTACTACTTCGACATGGTTCGCCGCTGCCACTCGATCCGCGAAGCCGCGCGCCGCCTGAACGTGGCGTCTTCGGCGGTGAACCGGCAGATCCTCAAGCTGGAAGACGAGGTGGGCGCGGCGCTGTTCGAGCGCCTGCCCGGCGGCCTGCGCCTGACGGCGGCCGGGGAAATCCTGACCCGCCACGTGAGTTTCCTGTTGCAGGACGTGGAGCGCGTGCGCGGTGAACTGGATGGCTTGAACGGCGTGCAGACCGGCCATGTGGAAATCGCCACGGTGGAGGGCGCCACTGTGGAACTGCTGCCCGCCGCTCTCAAGCGCATGCGTGAGCGTTATCCGAAAGTGACTATTGGCGTCACGGTACAAGGTTCGCAATCGATTCCCGGTGCGGTGGTCAACGGCCAGGCTGACCTGGGGTTGGCCTTTGCCTTACCGCGCAGCAGCGAAACCATCCAGGTGTGTGTCGGCCATTTCCGCCTGGGGGCGTTGATGGCGCCGGGGCATCCGTTGGCCGGTGAAAGCAGCGTGAGTTACGCGCGCTGCTGTGAACACGGGGTGATCCAGGCCAAGAGCGAGCTCTCGGTTCACCACCTGATCGCACCGCTGCACAAGCGTTCGGCGGCGACGAACAAGCCACTGCTGCACAGCAACTCGATGGAGCTGGCCCGGCAACTGGCGCGCCAGCAACTGGGCATCGCGTTCCAGACGCGCATTGGCGTGGAGGTGGATTTAGCCCGCGGCGAACTGCTGCACATTCCGCTCAGCGACCAGGGCGGGATCTTCAGCGACCTGGGCTTGTACGCCCGCAAAGACCGGGACTTGCCGATGGCGGTGCAAGCCATGGCCCATCTGCTCAGTGAAGAAATCAGTTTGCGCGAACATCAGGAAACACCCTGGGCGCCGCGTATTTCCTGACTCTCAGGCCAGTTTCAGTGCTGCCGTTTTGGCATCGGCCCAGGCGAGATTCTGTTCTTTGGAACCTACAACGGATGTGCCGATACTGCGCCCGGCGACCCTTGCGCGGTCGCCATGAGCCAAAACGCCAAAGGAATTAAAACAATGAAAAAGGCACTGCACGGCGCAACCGTATTACTCACATTGTTCGGCGGCGGGGAGGCTGTCGCGCTGGAATGGATGAACAACAGCCTGGGATTTCGCTACGGCCAGCAGTTCACCAACCCGAACAACCCGGATGAATTCAGCAAGCGCATCTACAGCTTCACCCACGCCAGCGGCTACCAGTACGGCAGCAACTACCTGAACCTCGATGTGTTCCTGTCCGACAGCCGCGACCCGCGCAAGGGCACCGACCACGGCGGCAGCGAAGTGTATGCCGTGTACCGGCATCAGCTGTATGCCTCACGGGTATTCGATGTACCGCTGGGCACCGGGGTGATCAAGGATTACGCCCTCACCTTCGGCTTTGACGCCAACCGCAACAACAACCTGGCCTCGGCGAAAAAACGCGCACTGGTGATTGGCCCGACCTTGAAGTTCAACACCGTCGGCGTGCTGGACCTGAGCCTGATGTACTACAAGGAAAGAAACCATTCCGGCATCCCTGGCGCGAAAGAACCCGATCACACCTTCGACGATACCTACATGCTCAACCTGACCTGGATGCGGCCTTTCGAGATCGGCAACCACGGGGCGAAGTTTCAGGGGTTTATCAATCACGTCGGGGAAAAGGGCGAGGACTTCCATGGCCGCGACACCGCGCCGGAAACCCTGATGCGCACCGCGCTGATGGTGGCGGTGCGTCCGGGCAAAGGCGTCAAGCCCAATCTCTACCTGGGCGTCGGCTATGAGTATTGGCATAACAAGTTCGGCGTGGACGGCGGCCGGGGTAGCCGCACGTCAACGCCGACGGTGAACATGGAAGTGACGTTCTAGCGGGCGCGCACCAGGTCGGCATCGCCATCGTCGACCTTCGGTCGCGCCAGCCAGTAGCCCAACACGGCCAATGGCGCGGTCGCCAGCATCACGATCGCAGTGATCAACAGCGGCTGGTCGATCATCGACGACACGATCAGGCTCGCCAGGAAGCACAACCCCAACTGCAAGGTGTTCTGCAATGCCGCCGCCTTGCCGGAATTTTCCGCAAACGGCATCAGTGCATTCGCCACCACGATCGGGTAGCTGGCGCCATTGACCAGGGCCATCAGGCAGAACGGAATCAGCAAGGTGGCGAGCGTCGGCACGGTCAAGGTCGCGACGAGGTACAGCGCGACCATGCTGATGCAGTACGCCAGCAGCAGCCACGGCAACAAAGTCTTGCCCTGGAACCGCTGCAACGCACTGCGGCAACTGTAGCCACCGATCAGGAACGACAGCGTTGGCAATACGTAGCTCAAGCCGATGTCATTCGGGCTGTAGCCCATCCCGCCAAGGATGAACGGCGAGGCGGTAAGCCAGGCGAAGAAACTGGCCGAGCATGCGGCAAAGATCATCACGTTGCCGGTGAACACCCGCGACTTGAGCAATTGCCCATAGCCGATTCGGGACGGTTCGCCGTCGGTTGTCAGGCGTTTCGGCAGCGGCCTGAGAAACAACGTAGGCAGCAGCAGGAGCAGCGAAACCACCAACAACACACCGAAAATCGCCTGCCAGCCCCAGTGATTCAGCATCAGCGCTCCCAGCAATGGCGCCAGGGCCGGAGACAGTGACATCAGCGGCATGATGCCGGCGAACACCCGATGGGCCTTGTCCGCCGGGTAGCGGTCGATCACCAGCGCCTGCCAGCTGACGGCGGCGGAACACACGCCAATCGCCTGGACAAAACGCAAGGCCAACAGCTGCGGTGCGGTCTCGACCCAGCACATCCCCAGGCAGCCGAGCACAAACAGGGAAAGGCCCGTAAGCAGCACCGGCTTGCGTCCCAACCGGTCGGATAGCGGCCCCCACAGCAACTGCCCGACGGCAAAGCCGGCGAGGAAAATGCTCAGGCTCGCGCCCACCGCGCCGGGGGAAATCTGCAGTTGCTCGCCCATGGCGCCAAACGCCGGCAAGTACATATCCATGGCCAGATAGCCGAGCATGCTCAGCCCCGCCAGGTACCAGGTGAATCCAAAAGAATTTTTCATTGAAGCCTTGTATAACCTGCCATCAAACTATTTGCTGACTGGCACCTATTATGAAGCTGAGCAAATCCCTGTGAAGCGATAATAATTGGACACTCTTATCAATAATTTTGAAGACAAATCCCATGTGGTCTGAATATTCCCTGGATGTGGTGGATGCAGTGGCCCGCCACGGCAGCTTCAGCGCCGCCGCCCAGGAACTGCACCGCGTGCCGTCAGCCATCAGCTACACAGTGCGGCAACTTGAAGAATGGCTGGCGGTGCCGCTGTTCGTCCGACGGCATCGGGATGTGGAGCTGACACCCGCAGGTAAATTGTTCATCGACGAAGCCCGCGGCGTCATGAAAAAAATGCTCGGCACCCGCCGGCTGTGCCAGCAAGTGGCAAATGGCTGGAGTGGCCAGTTGAAAGTCGCGGTGGATTCCATCGTTAAACAGCAGCGCTGCCGGCAGTTGGTACTGGATTTCTATCGGCAGTTCCCGGAGGTGGAATTGCTGTTGGATTACGAGGTGTACAACGGGGTGTGGGATGCCCTGGCCGATGACCGCACCGATATCGTGATCGGCGCCACCAGCGCGGTGCCGGTGGCCAGTCAATTCACATTTCGTGACATGGGCCTGCTGAACTGGCTGTGCGTGGTCAGCAGCCGGCATCCGCTGGCAGCGGTCGAAGGCCTGCTCAGCGATGACCAATTGCGGCCCTTCGCCTCCCTGTGCATGACCGACACCTCGCGCAACCTGCCCAAGCGCGACACCTGGACCCTGGATAACCAGCGTCGTTTGGTGGTGCCGCACTGGGCTTCGGCGATTGATTGCCTGCGGGACGGCTTGTGCGTCGGCATGGCACCGGCGCACCTGGTGCAGCCGTGGATCGAGCGCGGCGAGCTGAGCGCCCTGCAACTGTCCCGGCCCTTCCCTGCCAGCCCGTCGTGCGTGGCCTGGGCACAGAACAAACTGTCGCCGGCCATGGCCTGGTTGCTGGATTACCTGGGGGATACCGAGACCCTGAATCAGGAATGGCTGAACGGGGTGCAGGTGGGCTCCGGCTACCCCGTTTGACTGATCGTTCCCACGCTCTGCGTGGGAATGCAGCCAGTGACGCTCCGCGTCAGCCTCATCCGTGTTTAGTCCAGAAGCCGGGAAAGTGCTCGCACGATCATCTCCACTTCCTTGGCATCGATGGTCAGCGGCGGCAGCAGGCGGATGATCTTGCCCCGCGTGACGTTGATCAGCAGGCCATGCTCTTGCGCCGCGCGCTGGGCCAGGTCGCGCTGAGGTGTTGCCAGTTCGATGCCGATCATCAGCCCCTGCCCGCGAATCGCCAGCACCTGGGGATGCTCGTTCAATTCCACCCGCAGGCGCGCCAGCAGCCGCTCACCCTGTTGCGCCGCGTTGTCCAGCAGGCCTTGTTCTTCGATGATCTCCAGCACCGTACAACCGACACGGCAGGCCAGCGGGTTGCCGCCGAAGGTGCTGCCGTGGCTGCCGGGGGTAAACAGTTGCGCAACAGCGGCCCGGGCCAGGCACGCGCCAATCGGCACACCGTTGCCGAGGCCTTTGGCCAGGGTCATCACGTCAGGCACGATGCCTTCATGCTGGAAGGCAAACCAGCGACCTGTACGGCCGATCCCGGTCTGGATCTCATCGAGCATCAACAACCAGCCTTGCCGGCTGCAGTGCTCGCGCAAGGCTTTCAGATAGCCCGGCGGCGCGACTTGCACGCCGCTTTCGCCCTGGATCGGCTCAAGCAGCACCGCAACAATGCGCGGGCCAAACTCCCGGGTCACGGCCTCCAGCGCCTTCAAGTCACCGAAGCCGACCTTGATAAAGTCCCCCGGCAGTTTTTGAAATCCCAACCGCACGGAAGGCCCGTCGCTGGCGGACAGGGTGCCCAGGGTGCGCCCGTGAAAGGCATTCTCCATCACCACCACCAGCGGCTGTTCGATGCCCTTTTTCCAGCCATGCAGCCGGGCCAGCTTCAGCGCCGTTTCGTTGGCTTCGGCACCGGAGTTGTTGAAGAACGCCTGGTCCAGCCCGGAAAGCCGGGTGAGGCGCTGGGCCAGGCGCTGCTGCCAGTCGATGCTGTAGAGGTTGGAGGTGTGCAGCAGCAAACCGGCCTGCTCACTGATGGCCGCTACCAGCCGCGGGTGGGAATGACCGACGTTGGTCACCGCCACACCTGCCACCGCATCCAGGTATTCACGGCCCTGCTGGTCCCACAGGCGCGTGCCAAGGCCACGGGTAAAGCTCAGGGGCGACGGTTGATAAGTGGTCATCAGGCAGGCGGCGGTCATGGCATCAAGCTCCAGTGCATCGTAGTGATGGCACCAGTATCGTTAGCCACCCGAGCTGGATAAACTGCACAACACTGCGATCACTTTAAACCAGGGCTTGATAATGGATCTGTTCCAGGCGATGACGGTGTACGTAAAAGTGGTGGAAGCCGGCAGCATGACGGCGGCGGCGCAGGCGTGCGGCATGTCCACCACCATGGTCGGCAATCACCTGCGCGCGCTGGAACAACGCCTGGGGGTCAGCCTGCTCAAGCGCACCACGCGCAAGCAAAGCCTGACCGAGTTTGGCGGGATTTATTACCAACGTTGCCTGGAGGTGCTGGGCCTGGTGGCCGACTCCGAGCAGATGGCCGAACAAGCCAACAGTGACGTGCCCAAGGGGCTGCTGCGGATCACCGCACCACCGGCCTTTGGCACCGAACGCCTGGCACCGGCGCTCAGCGAATTTTCCCAGCGCTACCCACAGATCAAGCTGTACGTGGTGCTGAGCAACCAGCGGATGGACATGGTCGACAGCGGCTTCGACGTGGCCATCCGCTTGGGCGACCTGGACGCGCCAAGCCTGATTGCCCGCCCCATGCAGGATTACACCATCACCCTCTGCGCCTCTGCGGAGTACCTGGCGCGCCGTGGCACACCTCAACGCCCCGATGATCTGCAGCAACATGACTGCCTGGCGTTCGCTTACCCGGCGACCGACGATTGGCGCAACGCCGACAAGTTGTGGCGAATGCGCGGCGCAGAGGGCGAAGTGGAAATTCCGGTTTCCGGCTCATTGACCATCAACAGTTCGCAGGCCTTGCGCCAGGCTGCCCTGGAAGGCATGGGCATCGTGATGCTGCCTGACGCCCTGGTCGAGCCAGACCTGCGGGCCGGGAAACTGGTGGCATTACTGACGGACTACCAACTGCCCAGCCGGCCCATGCATTTGCTGTACGCCCAGGACCGCTATCGCCTGCCCAAGCTGCGGGCGTTTGTGGACTTCGTCATGGAGAAATGGGCGCGCTAGAGGCTCACCCCCAGCTCGATCAAGCGCTCCCGGGTCTGCGCGGCAGACACGTGGTGAATCCCCTGCCAACCCAGCGCAGTAGCCGCCTCGGTATTGCCGGCTACATCGTCAATAAACACCACTTCACCCGGCTGGATATCCGGCAGATGGGCGCGCACCTGCGCCAGGCTGGCGTGGTAAATCGCAGGATCGGGCTTGATCAGCTTGATTTCGCCGGACACCACGATGTCGCGAAAATAATGCAGGAAGGGATAGTTGGCGCGGGCATAGGGAAAGGTCTCGGCGGACCAGTTGGTCAGGCCGAACAGCGGCATCTTCGCCTCATGCAAGGCTTCGAGGATCGCCACGCCCTCCGGCAATGAACCACGCAGCATCTCGTGCCAGCGGTCGTAGTACGCCTGGATCAGTGGTGCATGCTGCGGATGTTCGGCGATCAGCGCGCGGGTGCCCTCAGCCAGGCTACGCCCGGCGTCCTGCTCGGTGTTCCAGGCCTGGGTGCAGACGGTGTCCAGGAACCGTTGGCGCTCCCGGTCGTCGGTAATCAGCTGGCGGTAGAGATGGTGCGGGTTCCAGTCGAACAGGACACCGCCGAAATCAAAAACGACTGCACGAATCGTCATGTAGATCCTCCGTTAGCGTGGGTGTGATAACGGGCGCAGTCTGGCATGACGCGCACAAAAAAGCGGCCCCTGGAGGCCGCTTCTTCGTTACCGCAAGCGCTTAAGCCTGAATCAGGCCCTTGATCTTCACGGTCGGATTCACGTCAGCGTCGTAGTCCACGCCGTCGATCTCGAAACCGAACAGGCGCAGGAATTCCGCCTTGTAGCCGGCAAAATCGCTGATCTCGTTGACGTTGTCATCGGAGACCTGATCCCACAGGGCCGCTACCGCGTCCTGAACCTTAGGCTCAAGTTCCGCGAGGTCGGCACGCAGGCGGCCGTCGGCGTCGAGCTTGGGCTCTTTGCCATACAGGCTGTCCTTGAACAGGCCGTAGACCTGCTCGATGCAACCTTCGTGGGTGCCCTGCTCTTTCATCACTTTAAACAGCAACGACAGGTACAGCGGCATGATCGGGATCGCCGAGCTGGCCTGGGTCACTACTGCCTTGAGTACCGACACACGGGCGTCGCCTTTCAGCGCCGCGAGGTTTTCGCGCAGGGTCAGGACTTTCTTGTCCAGGTCTTTCTTGGCTTCGCCGATGGAGCCGTTCCAGTAGATGTCCTGGGTCAGCTTCTCGCCGAGGTAGGTGAACGCAGTGGTCTTGGCGCCTTCGGCCAACACGTCGGCGTCACGCAGGGCGTCGATCCACAGCTGCCAGTCTTCGCCGCCCATGACTTTCACGGTGCCGTCGATTTCTTCCTGGGTGGCCGGTTCGAGGGTGGTGTCGACCACGACGCCCTTGTCGGTGTTGATGCCGCGCAGGGTCACAGCCTTGCCGATCGGCTTCAGGGTGGAGTTGTGCACCACGCCTTGCGGGTCGGTACGGCGTGGCGCGGCCAGGCTGTAGACCACCAGGTCGATCTTGCCGAGGTCTTTCTTGATGGTTTCGATGGTCAGGCGCTTGATCTCGTCAGAGAACGCATCGCCGTTGATGCTCTTGGCGTACAGGCCTTTTTCCAGCGCAAACTTCTCGAAGGCGGCGCTGTTGTACCAGCCGGCAGAGCTGAGCTTGCCTTCTTCGCCTTCTTTCTCAAAAAACACGCCCAGGGTGTCGGCGCCGCAGCCAAAGGCAGCGCTGATGCGCGCGGCCAGGCCGTAGCCGGTGGAAGCCCCGAGGACCAGCACCTTTTTCGGGCCGCCTTCAATGGCACCGTGTTCGGTCACGTAGTCGATCTGCTCTTTGACATTCGCTTCACAGCCAACCGGGTGAGCGGTCACACAGATAAAGCCACGAACCCGCGGTTTGATGATCATAAAATTTCTGCCTCTTCCAAGGTGCCGAAGGCCAATGGTGGCCATTACAGCGTCAATCGTACCGGTCTATGACGCCCGGAAAACCGAAGCGTCACGATAGTCGCAAATCTTCTGTTCACAAAATGCTATCCGCAACACCGCCGACCTGACCATCCGCCGAGGCATTTTAGGGGGACAACGGTAAAAATCTGTGCTGCGACTTCACAAATTTCCAGCATTTAAAACGCCACGTGAGGGCGATAACACCCTATCATGACCATATTATTTCGATATGTTTCGGCTCGGGCATGATGCCCACGGGTTGACTGACTCCTTTGCCTGGCCTGCCAGTCAATCGCGGACGGTTTTGAAGCAATCGAAAACCGTCCGATGGAGCCCAGTTTCATGAGTAAGAGTGTCATCCGCAAACGCCTGGCATCCGCCGCTTGGGTCCTTGGCGTATTGCTGTTCATTTATTGCTTCCCCAAGACCACCCTGGTGTTTCTGCTGCTGGTGGTGTTCTGTGGACTGTATGACTTCCTACGCAATGGCCTGTACGACAGCGCGACCATCAAGAAGTATTTCATCGGCAACGGGCGCAATACCTGGCTGCTGGCACCGTTCAACACGCTGTTCGATTTGTTGAGCC
The DNA here is from genome assembly GCF_054071215.1 of Pseudomonas sp. SDO5522_S412. Classification (NCBI taxonomy): domain Bacteria; kingdom Pseudomonadati; phylum Pseudomonadota; class Gammaproteobacteria; order Pseudomonadales; family Pseudomonadaceae; genus Pseudomonas; species Pseudomonas sp. SDO5522_S412. Next base: position 10,713 of record NZ_JBSVWQ010000005.1, read on the forward strand.
AGCGTAATCGCCACGTTTATAAAATGAACGACTTGCCGCCGGCCTGGCGCGAAGACCTGCAAAAGGTGATCGACGACGCCATGGCCAACAAAGACGAGATCATCCAGTACCTGGATGAGCGCATGGCCGAGAAAAAACGCGGCATGCTGTTTTTCCAATGGTACGGCCGCCCGATCGAGACCACCCTGGATATCCCGCAACTGCGGGAAAAACTGCCCTACGTGAAAACCATCGGCGTGTCGGTATTCAACGAAAACCGTTCCACCTCGTTTCACTTCGGCCCGCTGCGCATGATGTTCCGCGTGCTCTACAACATGGCACCGGCGCCCCATCACGATGGCGTCTACATCCAGGTCGGCAAGCACAAACACTACTGGCACGATGATCCGCTGTTTATCTTCGATGACACGCTGATGCATGCCTCCTTCAACAAGAACGACGCCAAGCGCTACTGCCTGTTCATCGACATCGTGCGGCCAACCCTGGTGCCGTCGGTGCTCAACGGCCTGATCGCGGGCTTTGCCGGAGCAGTCTTTACCCTGCGTCGGTTTTTCTACAAAAACTGGAAGCTGATTCAGTAACTTCTGCGGCATGATGGTGCGCGACGGTGTTTGCGCTCGGCTCCAGTGCCGGGGAAAATGCCAGTCCAATGCGACCGAAAACGGCGCGCACTATCCTCAAGCCACTGGCCATGCATGGTCCGGTGGCTGTGCTTTCAGGGAATCAGAATGCCCCAAAGACAAGTCATCAATGCCTCCGTAAGCCCTAAAGGCAGCCTTGAAACGCTGTCGCAACGTGAAGTCCAGCAACTGAGCGAAGCCGGTACCGGCAGCATCTACACCCTCTTCCGTCAATGCGCCCTGGCCATCCTCAACACCGGCGCGCACATCGACAACGCCAAGACCATCCTCGACGCCTATAAAGATTTCGAAGTGCGCATCCACCAGCAGGACCGTGGCGTGCGCCTGGAACTGTTGAATGCACCGGCTGACGCGTTCGTCGATGGTGAAATGATCGCCAGTACCCGGGAGATGCTGTTCAGCGCCCTGCGTGACATCGTCTACACCGAAAACGAACTGGACAGCCAGCGCATCGACCTGAGCAGCTCCCAGGGCATCACCGACTACGTGTTCCACCTGCTGCGCAACGCCCGCACCCTGCGCCCGGGCGTCGAGCCGAAGATCGTGGTGTGCTGGGGCGGGCACTCGATCAATACCGAAGAATACAAATACACCAAGAAAGTCGGCCACGAACTCGGCCTGCGCAGCCTCGACGTGTGCACCGGCTGCGGCCCCGGCGTGATGAAAGGCCCGATGAAGGGCGCGACCATTTCCCACGCCAAGCAACGCATTACCGGCGGGCGCTACCTGGGCCTGACCGAACCGGGGATCATCGCCGCCGAGGCGCCGAACCCGATCGTCAATGAGCTGGTGATTTTGCCGGACATCGAAAAGCGCCTGGAAGCCTTCGTGCGCGTCGGCCACGGCATCATCATCTTCCCGGGCGGCGCCGGCACCGCCGAAGAGTTCCTGTACCTGCTGGGCATCCTGATGCACCCGGACAACCGCGACGTGCCGTTCCCGGTGATCCTCACCGGGCCGAAACACGCCGCGCCGTACCTGCAACAGTTGCACGCGTTCGTCGGCGCGACCCTGGGCGAAGCGGCCCAGGCTCATTACCAGATCATCATTGACGACCCGGCTGAGGTGGCCCGGCAGATGACCGTCGGCTTGAAAGCGGTCAAACAGTTCCGCCGCGAGCGCAACGACGCGTTCCACTTCAACTGGCTGCTGAAGATCGACGAGGGCTTCCAGCGCCCGTTCGACCCGACCCACGCCAACATGGCCAGCCTGCAACTGAGCCACGCGCTGCCGCCCCATGAACTGGCGGCCAACCTGCGCCGGGCGTTCTCGGGGATTGTGGCGGGCAACGTCAAGGACAAGGGCATCCGCCTGATCGAGCAGAACGGGCCGTATGAGATTCATGGCGACCCGGCGATCATGAAACCGCTGGATGAGTTGCTGAAGGCGTTCGTAGAGCAGCACCGGATGAAACTGCCAGGCGGCGCCGCCTACGTGCCGTGCTACCGCGTGGTGCAGTGAGTCAGCGCTGAACCGCTACGCACTTGATCTCCAGCAGCAAGCCTGGGTTGGCCAGTTCTGATACGCCAATGACCGTCCAGGCGCACAACCCGCGAGGGAACAGGCGGTTTTTCACTTCACGGAAAACCGCCATGTGCTCGCTCATGTTCACGTGGTAGGTGGTCATGTCGACCACGTCTTCAAACGTACAGCCCCCCTCCTCCAATACCAGGCGCAGGCTCTCCCAGGCGGCGACGAACTGTGCCTCGGGATCGGTGATGACTTCCAGGTGTTCCGTGCGGCCGACCTGCCCTGCGCAGTACAGGGTCTTGCCGACTTTTACGGCCGGGACGTAGCCGGCGCGCTCGACGATGGGGTGCATGGAAGTGGGGATGATGAGGTGGCGGTCGGTCATATGTTGTATCTCTTAAGGCTGGTTTCAGGCGTGTCGACGGGAAACGTTCGGACTATCGTTTTACCTGTTCCGACCCACCCACGCCAGATGAGTAACCTATGGACCAATGGATCTTGCCCTCCACTATTCCTTACCCTAAGGTAAGGAGTATCACGAGAGAGGCTTTCAACATGGCTACCGCCACACTCACTTCAAAAGGCCAAATAACCATTCCCGTTCAAGTCAGGGCCGCACTTGGGCTGAACACTGGCGACCGGGTCGAATTCGTCAAAATGGAAGAGGGCAAGTTTGCGATCATCGCGGCCAGCAAGACTGTGTTGGACCTCAAAGGGCTGATCCGCAAACCCGCCAAGCCCGTCAGCATCGAAGAAATGAACCTGGCCATCGCTGCACAGGGAGCCAAAGCACGATGATTGGACTGGATACCAATGTGCTGGTGCGTTACGTCACCCAGGATGATCCCGTCCAATCGCCAAAGGCATCCAGACTGATCGAGTCGCTCACCACTGCCTCGCCGGGTTTTGTCAGCCTGGTTTCAGTAGTGGAATTGGTGTGGGTCCTGCAGTCCAGTTACCAGTCAGCCAAGAGTGAAGTGGTTGCGGTCCTGGAGACGCTGCTGCGTACCCGCGAACTGACCGTAGAGCACGCCGACGTTATCTGGCAGGCACTCCGGCGATTTACAAGCACCAGGGCCGATTTCGCCGACTGCCTGATTGAACGCTGCGCCCACGCAGCAGGCTGTGAATATACGGCGACATTTGATGTCAGCGCGGCCAAGGCTACAGGTATGCGGCGGCTGACCTGAGGCGTCGCGTTGCAGAAGCGTCAAGGCTTTGGTAGAAAATGCCCTTACTGACTTTATCCAGAGACAAGACCAACGTGCGCACGCTTTTTCTCGCCGGCCTGGCATTAACGTCCCCATTGACCCTCGCCGAAGCCATCGCCTGGCCCGACCTGCCCGACACCTGCTTCGTCAGCGGTCGCTCCGCTACCAGTCAGGATGTGGACACCGGTTGTGCGGCGTTTCTGATCAATGTGAAGGGCAAGGCGGCAGGCACGCCGATCAAGCTGGATATCCCGCAGTACGCCATGCATGTCGACGAAGGCACCGGCAAGGAAACACCGGTGATCCTCATCCAGGCGGAAGAGAATGGCGATGTTAAAGCTGTAGGTTACAAGGAGCTTGGCACCGGCCAGTTGGGCGCGGCGCTGCTCAGGGAAGTTCGGCTTCTGGGTACGAAGAAGCCGATTTAAGCCATCGGAAAACGGTCAGCGAACCCAACCGCCGCCCTGCCAGTGATAGCCGTCGTTACGCTGCTCCCAATGCGGGTGAACATAACGATAACCTGGCCGTACCGGCTCCCAGTGGCCGTGAACCGCCACATAGCGCCCGCCTTCCCAACGCCAGTAGCCACGCGACCACAGGTAACCTGGCCGCCCTTCGGGCTCGACCTCGATGACCTGCACCGGCGGCGGTTGCGGCGCGACGACTTCTACATATTCACGCTGCACCGGTCGTCGATCATGTACGACCCGCTCCTCTACACACCCGGAAGCCGCGACGACCAAAGCCGCCAATGCCGCATAACGTAACAACATACAGAATCCTCGGGCGTGACCGCCCAGCGTTTATACCGGTAAAAAAAATGCCCCCTTGTTCCAGCCGCGCTCCTGCTCGGCCATAAGACTTTTTAACAGGTGCCAACTGTCAGCTTGCTGAACCCACGGGCAGACAGCAGGTAAAGAAAAACTGACCTTTTCAAGAGGCATAGACTGCGACCGGCTGTTTCAGTCGCACCAGAATCAGCCCGGCCACCACCACGGCGATCCCTGCATACGTCGACGCATGAATCTCATCGCCAAACATCAGTGCCGCCCACACCAGTGTCACGGGAGGCTCCAGGTACACCAATGTCGCCACATGGGTAGCCGTCATTACGCGCAACAACATCCACAGGCTCAGGTAAGCCACGAAGGTAGAGAACACCGTCAGCCAAACGATGGAGATCAATACGTCGGGGGTCCGCGGAATGCTCAGCGTATCGGTGTACAGCACCGCTGCAGCAAAGCCGATCAAGGTCAGCAACGACTGGATAAACAACGCCAGGCTCAGGTCGCCGGAGTCAGTGCGGGCCGCCCGCCGTTCGTACAGCGTGGCCACGGTCAGACCGAGTGCCGACACCAGGGGCAATGCATACATGACCCACCCGACTTCGGCCCCGCTGTTGCGGTATTGCCCGAAGATGACGATCGACACGCCGGCAAAACCGATCATCAACCCCAGCCACTGCCAGCCGCCGCTGCGTTCGGCGTGGCTACCCGATGACAGCGCCGCCGTCATCAATGGCTGCAGGGCCGCGATGATCGCCGCAATCCCCGGCGGCAAACCGTTCTGGATCGCCACGTAGACACAGGTCAAATAGAGAAACTGCGAGAGGAAACCCACCACCGCGTGATGGCGGATCTGTGCCCAGGAAACCTTCAGCAGCCGCACGTTCAAAAACAGCGCCAGGCACAACGATACCAGCAAGAAACGCCAAAACAGCACGTTGAACACGCCATCACTCCGGGTCGCCAGTTTCGCGCCGATAAACCCCGAACTCCACGACAGCACGAACACCGCCTGTAACAGCAACCGCCCCACGGTTGATCGCTTCATTGAGCCTCCGGTTCGCTTGATTGACCAAAAGGCTAAGTGCCGCGCATGATTCTGTATATTTGAATAATCTGTACCACTAATCCTTAAAAGTGGAATCATGAGCAAACAACTGAATATTGACCTGTTGCGCACTTTCCACGCGGTGGCCCGCTTCCAGCGATTCAACGAAGCGGCCAATCATGTGCATCGCAGTGCCTCGACGGTGACCACGCAGATCCAGAAGCTCGAAGACCAGGTCGGCCAACGCCTGTTCAGCCGCAGCAACCAGGGGGTTGAACTGACGATGTACGGCAAGAAACTCCTGGGCGAAACCACCGAATTCCTCAAGAGCCACGACCGCTTGCTGGCCTCCCTCACGCCGCAACGCATGCAGGGCAAGATTCGCCTGGGTTTGCCTGATTCCTACGCGCCAGACTTCATGCAGGAGTTCCTGCCCCGCCTGGTCGCCGACAACCCACTGCTGGAACTGGAGGTAGAGGCGCGCTCCAGTGGCGAACTGCTCACGCTGTTCGCCAGCAGGCAGTTGGACCTGGCCCTGATTGTCAGCGCCCAGCCGTTGGAACAAGGCGAGCGCCTGGGAGAAATCCAGCCGCTGTGGGTGGCCGCCGAACACTTCAGCTGCCCTCCGCAGGCGCCGCTGCCGATTGCCGTGCAACTGACAGGTTGCCCTTATCGCGCTGCAGCGATTCGAGCGCTGAAGGAGCACGGCACTTACTATCGGGTGCTGCTGGAAAGCGCGAGTTCGCCCGCTGTTGAAGCGTGTATCCGCAGTGGCATGGCGGTGGGGTTGGTGGAAGAAAGCCGCATGGGTAAGGGATTGACGCGCCAGATTGCTGGAGCTGAACTGCCGCCGCTGCCGCTGCATCACCTGTACCTGCTTGGCGACAGCAGCAACCTGTTGGCACTGCATCTGTATGAGCAGGTCAAGGCCGGCTTCAGCGTCTAGGGTGGTCCGAAACGCAACAGCACCGCATCGACAAATCGCCGCAGCTTGGCGGTGCGCTGGCGATTCGCGGTGTAGAGCAAATGCATCTGCCGACTTGGCGCCTCATAGTCCGGCAGCACTCGCACCAACTCACCGCTCTTGAGGGCCGAGCGCAAGAAATCCTCAGGCCCCAGCACAATCCCGAAACCATCCCGCGCGGCCGACATCAAGGCCCGGCTTTCATTCACGTGCAGGCGGCTGGCAACCTGCGCCTTGTGCAGGACGGCGCCTTGGTAGAACGACCATTCGCGATCCGCCGGGCGTGACCAGTAGGCGTATCCCAGGCACTCGTGGTGTTCAAGGTCAGCGGGCGTCAGCGGCGTGCCGCGCTCGGCCAGGTATTTGGGTGCCGCACAGACCACCAGGCGGTAGGGCTGCAGCGGCCGGGCGGTGAGGCTGCTGTTCGCCAGCGGGCCGATACGGAACGCCACTTCGTAGCCCTCCTCCACCAGGTCGACAAACCGGTCGGTCAGGTGCAGGTCGATTTCCACCTCGGGGTTATCGCGTAAAAATTCGGTCACCAGTGGCATCAGGCTGTAGGAGCCAAAAGTCACCGGGGCGCTGATCTTGAGCTTGCCCCGTGGTGTGTCATTCATGATCTGGGCGAGGGAGTCTGCGGCCTCTGCCTCTGTCAGGATATGTTTGCAGCGCTCGTAGTACGCGCTTCCCAACTCCGTCAGGCTTTGCCGGCGTGTGGTGCGGTTGAGCAGGCGTGCGCCCAGCCGCCGCTCCAGCGCCGCCACATGCTTGGCTACCATCTGCGGCGACATTCCCAGGCGTTCGGCAGCACGGGCGTAGGACCCCAGCTCGGCAGCCATCACAAAGGCACTCATGCTTGAAAGGCGGTCCATCATTCACAACTCCGAGTAACAACACCAAGACCAGAACGGCCATTTATCCTCATCCAGTAGCCAATCATCATAACGTCTCTCTCAACTCAGGAGCACCGACATGAAAATTGGCATCATCGGAGCAGGCTTTATCGGACGCGCCGTTGCGCAGTTGGCGTTGGCGGCCGGCCATGAAGTGATGTTGAGCAACTCCCGCGGCCCGCAGTCGATGAGCAGCGTGCTGAGTGGCATTCGTGGGGTTCAAGTGGGTACTGCGCAAGACGCCGCGCAATTTGGCGAACTGGTCCTGCTGGCGATTCCGTTCGAACATTACCGCAGCGTGCCGGCGCAGTGGCTGGAAGGCAAAACCGTGATGGATGCCAACAACTACTACCCGAACCGCGACGGCCATATTCCCGTGCTCGACCGCTTTGAAACCACCACCAGTCGGTTGGTGGCCGAGCACCTGTCGCAATCAAATGTGGTGAAAGTGTTCAACGCTATCCTGGCGCCGGACCTGACCCAGGATGCTCGCAGCCGCGGCGCACCCGACCGGCGCGCGCTCCCGGTCGCGGCGGATGACCCGGCAGCCAAGGCGCAAGTCATCGCCCTGCTGGACGAGATCGGCTTCGACGCAGTAGATGCCGGTGGGCTGGATGAGAGCTGGCGGTTTGAACGCGCCAAGCCGGCCTACTGCATACCTCTGGATAAAGAGGGACTGAAGGCAGCGTTGGCAGCTGCAGAGCGGCAGGTCGAGTTGCCCGTGCGCTGGTAACACCTGCAAAAAGCCCGCTGACCGTTACCGGTTCAGCGGGCTTTTTTTACATCGGGTTGATCCTGAATCAGGACCTCACCAACGTCTTACAGCGCGAGGTCAGAAGCTGGCTTGCTCGGCTCAGCCGCAGGCTTTGCAGCCTCGGTGGCTTTCGGAGCAGTCAGCTGCGGAATCGCAGGTGGAGGCGTCAGCTGCAGAATGTTGGCGGTGTAGGCCCATTCTTTAGCCACGGCTTCAGGGCTGTCGTTCAGCTTGGTGCCGTAGCTAGGCACGATCTGGTGCAGCTTTTCCTGCCAGGCCGGGGAAGCAACCTGTTCCTTGAACACTTTCTGCAGCACGGTCAGCATGATCGGAGCCGCGGTGGACGCGCCTGGCGATGCACCCAACAGGCCGGCGATGGTGTTGTCGGCGGAGCTGACCACTTCGGTACCGAGTTTCAGGACGCCGCCCTGCTCTTCGTCACGCTTGATGATCTGCACACGCTGACCGGCCTGCCACAGGCGCCAGTCTTCTTTCTTGGCGTTCGGGAAGTACTCTTGCAGCGCCTTGAAGCGGTCGTCATCCGACAGCATCAGTTGGCCGGCGAGGTACTCGACCAGTGGGTATTCGCGGATACCGACTTTGGTCATTGGCCAGATGTTGTGGGTGGTGGTGCTGGTCAGCAGGTCCAGGTACGAGCCTTCTTTCAGGAACTTGGTCGAGAAGGTAGCGAATGGGCCAAACAGAATCACGCGCTTGCCATCCAGCACGCGGGTGTCCAGGTGCGGAACCGACATCGGCGGTGCGCCAACGGAAGCTTTACCGTAGGCCTTGGCCAGGTGCTGCTCGGCAATCGTTGGGTTATCGGTGACCAGGAACGAACCGCCAACAGGGAAGCCCGCGTATTCCTTGGCTTCAGGAATGCCCGACTTCTGCAGCAGGTGCAGTGCACCGCCGCCCGCGCCGATGAACACGAACTTGGCGTCGGTTTCAGTCTTGGTGCCGTCTTTCAGGTTCTTGTAGCTGACACGCCAGGTGCCATCGGCGTTCTTGGTGATGTCCTGCACTTCGCTCGACAGTTTCAGGTCGAACTTCGGCGTAGTTTGCAGGTGAGCGACGAACTGGCGCGTGATCTCGCCGAAGTTCACGTCCGTACCGATCGGGGTCCAGGTGGCCGCGATTTTCTGGTTCGGGTCACGCCCTTCCATCATCAGCGGAACCCATTTGGCGATTTGCGCCGGGTCCTCGGAGTACTGCATGCCGGCGAACAGCGGGCTCGCCTGCAGCGCTTCGTAACGCTTCTTCAGGAACTTGATGTTGTCATCGCCCCACACGAAGCTCATGTGCGGAGTGGAGTTGATGAACGAACGCGGGTTCTTCAGGACGCCCTGCTGAACCTGCCAGGACCAGAACTGACGGGAGATCTGGAACGCTTCGTTGATCTCGACCGCTTTCGGGATCTCAACGTTGCCGTTCTTGTCTTCCGGGGTGTAGTTCAGCTCAGCCAAAGCCGAGTGACCGGTACCGGCGTTGTTCCAGCCGTTGGAGCTTTCTTCGGCCACGCCATCGAGGCGCTCGACCATCTCCATCGACCAGTCCGGTTGCAGCTCATTGAGCCACACACCCAGGGTTGCACTCATGATGCCGCCGCCGATCAGCAGCACATCGACTTTCTTTGCCTCTTCCGCGTGAACGGAAGTGATCCCCATCGACAAAGCCAGCCCCAGCAGGGCAGTGTTTACTTTTTTAAACATCAGTAGCACCTATGATAAAACGCCATCCGCCCCACTGCCCCTGATCATGGGCAACCCTCAATCACGCTGCGCCAGGCAACGCACCGCGGGGTGTGCACATTCATTCGGGGACCGCAGGGTGGGCACACAAGGCCGACGTATCGACCTCACTTTTATGTCCCTTCTGCGCTGACTTCTTATCATTATTGGCTTCAGCTACCTGGGCGCCAGCTAACCACCGGGACGTATACGGGTGTACGTACTCGATAGAGGCTAGACCAAGATGGCGCGCAGAATATCACGCTCGGCGCCTTATATGGACTCAGCGGTCGGGCGGCCATCAGTTCGCCAGTTTTTAAGATTCGTCTCATGTGCCTCTAAAACACAGCATTGCACTATGGATTGGCTTACCTGACGGGTAGGCAGACAACCTTCCTTCTCTTAAAAGAGGCACTGCAATGCTGAACAAACTGAGCCAACTCACCCTCGCCTGCGGCGCTTGCTGGTTGCTGGCCGGCACCGCTCAGGCGGCGGACGGGCAGATCGAATTCACCGGTTCCGTCACCGATAACGCCTGCACCATCACCACCGGCGACGTGAACAAGTCGGTGACTCTGGACCCGGTGCGCATCGCTGACTTCGCGCCCACCGTGGGTTCGGTGCTCACCGATAAAGCTAAGCCGTTTTCCATCAGCCTGGACAACTGCAGCACCGCGACCCGTAAAAACGTCGCGATCACCTTCAGCGGCCAGCAAGACGCCAGCGACCCGACATTACTGGGCCTGACCGGTGAAAACCAGGTGCGCGGCATCGCGATCCAGATCACCGACTCCCGTAACGGCAACAAACTGCCACTGAACACGCCGACCGCCGATTACGACCTGCGTGCACAGTCCAATACCTTCGACTTTACCGCTGCCTACGTGCGCACCGTCGCCGACACCACCACCGGTGAAGGCGACGACGCGGTGACCACCTCCGGCATCAGCACCGGTCAGGTGCACGCGCTGGCCAGCTTCGACGTTACCTACAAGTAATTGCTCGTCAACACCGTGGGCCAGGCGTTCGCGCGCCGGCCCGCGGGCTTCCGGAGGTCCCCCTGTCATGCGTTTGAAAGTCTATCTTCTGCTCGCCCTGCTGCCGCTCTGGCACAGCGCCGCCAACGCCGCCGTCACCGTCGGCGCCACGCGACTGATCTACGACGGCGCTTCCAACGAAGCCAACCTGAGCGTCAGCAACCGCGACGACACCTCGCCTTACCTCGTGCAGTCCTGGGTCAGCCACTTCGGCAGTGGCAACGAGGAAAGCGTCGATAACTTTATCGTCACGCCGCCGCTGTTCCGGCTGGATGCCGACAAGGAAAATATCCTGCGCATCATTTTTACCGGTGGCCCAGAAGTGCCCCAGGACCGCGAAAGCCTGTTCCTGATGAACGTCAAGGCAATCCCGGCCATGAGCGACGATCAAAAAGGCAAGAACGTGCTGCAGATCGCGCTCAAGACCACGATCAAACTGTTCTACCGCCCGGCCGGCCTCAAAGGTTCGCTCAAGGACGCGGTGGCGCAAGTGAACTGGAAGGCCCAAGCGGGTGCATTGGCCGTCAATAACGCCTCCAAGCTGCACGTGGTGGTCAGCGAACTGAAGCTCAACGGCCTGCCGATCACCCAGGCGCCGGATGTGCTGCGCCCAGGCGAAGCGCGTGAGCTGCCGATCCAGGCAAAGGCCGGCGATGAAGTGCAACTGAGCTACATCGATGACTACGGCAGCATCGTGACCGCCCCCGTCATCCGCATTCACTGATACCCACGCGACAACCCCGGAACGCCTTTTCAGGAACGACCATGCTCCGTTCATTCCCAGTCATGCGCCGTTGCGCCGTGAAGGCTTTCGGCTGCCCGCTCGTGGCCGCCGCCGCCTTGCACCTGGCCCCCGCACACGCCGGCTACGAGTTCGATGCGTCGTTTCTCGAAATCGGCGGCGGGCAGAGTTCGGCCGCTGTGAAACAACAGGTCAGCGCCATGAGCGACGGCCAGTTGCCGGGGATTTACCGGGTGGATATCCAGCTCAACCAGCGCTCGATCGAACAGCGTGATGTGCGTTTCATCCGCGCCACCGGCACCCAGGAACGCTCGAGCACCGGCCTGTTCCCCTGCCTGGATGTCGAGTTCTTCCGCGCCCAGGGCGTGGCCGACACGGCCCTGCAAAACCGCACCGACGCCGACCCCACCTGCATTGCGTTCGATCAGGGCCTGGCCGGCGTGAGCTACGACTACGACTTCAACCGCCAGATCCTGTCGATTGAAATCCCACAGGCCTACCTGGGCAGCATCCCTTTTGAAGTGCGCCGTCGGCAATGGAGTAACGGCGAACAGGTGGCCTTCACCAACTACAGCTTCACCGGCAGCACCGTGGAGTCCGATACCGGCCGCCGCCAGGACCAGTTCGGCAGCCTGAGGAGCGGCGTGAATGCCGGGGCCTGGCGCCTGCGCAATTTTTCGACCTGGCAAAAAGGCAGCACCACGCCCGGGCGCTGGGAGTCGCTGGAAACCTACGCCCAGCGCGACATGGGCAATATGATGGCGATCGCCACCCTGGGCGATTCCACCACCGAAGGCGACCTGTTTGACGCGATCCCCTATCGCGGGCTGGGCATCGCCTCTGATCTGGACATGCTGCCCGACCAGGCCCGCGAATTCGCCCCGGTGATTCGCGGCATTGCCAATGGCCGCTCGCGGGTGATCATCCGCCAGCGCGGCTATGTGATCCATGAGCAATGGGTGCCGTCGGGGCCGTTCGCCTTGACCGACCTGTACCCCACCGCCAGCAATGGCGACATCGAAGTCACCGTGGAAGGCCCGGACGGCCAGCGCCAGGTCTACACCCAGTCGTTCTCGTCGGTGCCCTACATGCTGCGCGAAGGCCAGCAAAGCTATTCGGTATTCGCCGGCCAATACCGCCCGGCGCAATCGTCCTTTGTGCAGCAAACCCCAACATTTATCCAGGCCTCCCTACGACGCGGTTTGAGCGGCAGCACCACGCTGTTTGGCGGCAGCCTGCTGAGTAATCAATACAACGCCGGCCTGCTGGGTTTTGCCCACGACTTTGCCGGCTTTGGCGCGATCTCGGTGGACGTGACCCACGCCCGCAGCGACGCCGTGGGCCGGGAGAAAACCACGTCCAGCGGCCAGTCGTTTCGCTTTCGCTATTCCAAGTCCCTGGCGGCCACCGACACCAACTTCAGCCTGATCGGCTACCGCTACTCCACCGGCGGCTACTACTCGTTCAACGAAGCGCTGAACAGCCGCAGCACCGAGCAAACCCTGGACACGTACCGCAGCGGCCACATGAAAAGCAACTTCACCGCCAACGTGTCGCAGCAATTGGGCGGCTACGGCGGGGTCTATGCCAACGTGTCGAAAACCGCCTACTGGGACAAGAGCAAGGCCGACACCTCGATCCAATTGGGATACAGCGCGAGCGTCGGGGACATTTCCTACTCCCTTGGGCTGGGCCTGAACAAAGGCGCCAACAGCGACGACCGCAGCCTGTCCCTGAGCATCAGCATGCCCCTGGGCGGCACGCGCAGCCAGCGCGTTACGGCCAACATGAACCAGAGCGCGCGGGGCTCGGCATCACGCACCGCGACCCTGAGCGGCAACGCGTTCGAGGACGATACGCTGGCCTACAGCGCGGGTGTGTCGCAGCAAGTCAGCGGCGCGCAACGCCAGACCGGCGGCACCTTCGCCGCGCAATACGACGCGCCCAACGCGATTGTGCGCGGTGCCTATAACGAGACCACCGGCAGCCGCCAACTGGACATGGGCGTCGAAGGTTCGGTGGTGGCGTATGGCAGCAACCTGATGTTCAGCCAGCCATTGGGCGAAACCAATGTGATCGTCGCCACACCGGGCGCCGCCGACGTGGGCATCAGCAACAAGCGCGGTGTGCGCACCAACAGCAATGGCTACACCGTGGTGCCGCAGGCCCTGCCCTATCGCAAAAACCGCGTGTCGCTGGACACCCAGTCGATGCCGTCTGACGTCGACATCGCCGAGCCGGTGCAGGAAGTCACGCCAAACCGCGGCGCGTTTGTACTGGCCGACTTCGACACCCGGCGCGGCCAACGCATCCTGTTTCGCATCAGCGACCCCCTTGGCGAAGCAGCGCCGTTTGCCGCCCGCGCCGAATTGTTTGCCCCGGATGGCCGCGCCCTCGGCAACACCCTGGTGGCCGACAAAGGCCGCGCGTTCCTGACCGGCGTGCCGCCCGAGGCGCGGTTGTTGGTCAGCGTCGACGGCCAGCCGTGGTGCAGCCGTGAATTGAAGCTGGACGAAACAGCGCCTGCCGACGGCGGCATCACCCAAATGAATATTCAATGTGAGCGCGCGGCCGGTGGGTCGGGTGCCAAGGATTCCTGACATGATCGTTAAAGCAACACATAAGGTGCGTGGACGGCTGATGCTTGCGCTGTTGTGCGCAGTATTGAGCTGCCTTTCACAACAGGCGCAAGCGTTGGTCGAAGGGAATCTCAACTGCACAGTGCCAGGCGTTCCGAGCGGCGGCTACACGTTTACACCGGGCCAGGCGATCAGGATCGTCTTCGAGGGCACGTGCACCGTTCGCCGCGCATTCCCCTATTCAGCCGGTTTAAATACGCGAATCAACTACATGAGCGGCCCGAATCAAGCCCCGTTGAGATGGTCCGACCCGTATAACAACATCTATTTATACGATCTGGATATCGGCCAATACAGCCGCAATTGCCTGGGCGGCTACTGCCGGCCTCTACCCCTTAATACTGTGGTGCCTTACCGCTACATTCTGGTGGGCACAGCACCCCAAACTGCAGGCACACGTTGGATAGGGGTGTTGCTGGGCGTTACCTCGGAAAACTGGCTGGGTTATGGCGAGTGGTTTCTTAACACAGGGTTTTCATACACCGTAGTCCCGCCTGCCTGCAGCCTGAGTTCACCCGGCAGCGTCAACCTGCGCTTCGGCTCTATCAGCAACAGCGACCTCAATAACCAGATGCAGTCGACCACAGTGTCAATTAAATGCTCGGCGCAGATGCGAGCCAACGTCTACCTGCTTCCAAACCAGACGGTAGTCAGCCCTACTACCGGTGTGACGCGCACCTCGCTGGCAGGTTTGAACATGCAGGCGCTGTGGACCGACACCCTGAACCCGGTGAACTTCACTACCCCGCGCTTTATGCAGTTACGCGTGGGCAGCAATGACGTAAACCTGAGCTTCAAGCCACAACTGGCGGCCGGGCAATCACCGACGGGTGCGTTTCAGAGCCAATACACGCTGAACATCGACTATCAATGAGGGCCTTGCCATGAAAACTCCACTGCTCGCCCTGATGCTGCTCAGCAGCACCGCTCACGCTGCCGACGTGGTGAATATCACCGTCAGCGGCACCCTCACCCGCCCACCGTGCGTATTGAGTACCGGCACAACCCTGACCGCCGCATTTGGCGACGTGCGTACTGACCAGGTGGCGACCACCGGCACTGTGGAAGTGCCGGTGCGCTTGAAGTGCTCGTCGGGTTCTTCGCTAAATGTCAGCTTCACGTCCAATAACGGCACCTACACCTCCACCGTGGCCAAGACCACGGCGGATAACCTCGGTGTGTCGTTGCTGTGGGCGGACAACACGGCGGCAAACCTCAATGGCACCGTCAAGAAATACACCAACCTCAGCGGCGACGTGGATATCAGCCTCAAGGCGCAACTGGTCGAACGCGGCACGCTGGCGCCGGGCGCGTTCACCTCGTCGATGGTCATGACCCTCAATTACCTATGAAAGCGCTCGCCTGGATGCTGCTGGCCGTAGCCAGCACCGCCCTTGCGCAAGCGGCGGAAGAAGCGCAGATCGACGTCAGCGGCAAGCTGACCGCACCGCCGTGCACCGCAAGGTTTCCGAGTACGCAACAGGTGGACCTGGGCAAGGTCAACCTCAACCAGTTGACCGACGGCAGCACCGTCGCCACCGATGTGCCGCTGGTCTTCGACTGTCAGGCGGGCGCTCAGGTCGAGCTGAGTTTGTCGGCGGGCATGGCCCGGGCCCTCACCGTCAGCCCGGTGCTGCTCACCAATCTCCCATCCCTGGGGTTGCAGGTGCAATTGCGTGACAAGACCGACAAGCCGGGGATCGGCCTGGGCCAAACCGGCACCTGGCCGGTAGAAGACGAACCGTTGGCGCTGACCCTGCGCGTCAAGCCCGTGTCCCTGGGCGAGCTGCCCGAGGCGGGTAGCTACAAAGCCACCCTGTTGATGCAGATGACGTACCGCTGATTACTGAAACTGCCGGGCTTCGATGCAATAGGTCAGCAGCGCCTGGTCACTGTCCACCTCCAGCTTGCGCATGGCCGAAATCTTCTGCGCGCTGACGGTCTTGTTGCTGCGGCTCAACTGCCGCGCGATATCGCTCACGCTCATGCCCGTCACGAATAAACGCAGCACTTCCATCTCCCGTGGCGACAGGCTCTGGAAGCGCGCCTGCACCTGGGTCACATTGGCCAAGACCGAAGTCGCGGCGGGCTCCGGTGCGCGGTAACTGCGCTGGGCACTGATCGCGCCGAGGGCCTTTTCGATCTCGCCGTGCAGGTGGTTCTTCTGGATCACCCCGGCCACACCCAATTCCTGCAAGCGGGTGAGAATCAGGCTGTTGGAAATCATGGTCAGCACCAGCACCTGGGTCGCGGGAAAGTGACGCAGGATGTACTCGATCAGCTTCAACCCATCGCCATAGGTGTCGTCACCCGGCATGTTGAAATCGGTGATCAGGACTTGCGGCCGGTGCTTGCGCAACTGCTCGATCAGTTGACTGGAACTGACCGCCTCGCCCACCAGGCTGTAGCGTGAATCACGCTGCACAATTTCGCGCACGCCCACCAGTACGATCGGGTGGTCATCGGCGATCACAACGTTCATTTCTCGCATTCTTTATCTTCCTTGTAATGGGCTTTCATCAAGTTTGCGACTCTGCCAGCAAGCACTGCGCAACCGCTGTAAGCCGTGCGCACACGCCTCGAATCTGCGTGGTGGCGTATGTATCCAGCGGTGCGTCGTACAGGGTGTTCTCCCATGCCTGACAAGCGCTGGACAGTTCCCCGGCACGCACACTGGCCAGCGCGCCGTTGAGGCTGTGCAAACGCTCACGTACGAGGGTGGCATCGCCGGCCGTCAGGCCTTGTTCGATCTGCTGCACATCCACCAGCAACGTGTCGGCCATCAGTTGGCGCATGGCCGGGGAAAGCTCGATCCAGCCTTCGCGGTCCCGGTCCACCTGCACCACCGGCAAGGCCGTGGCTCGCCGGCAGTGCGCCATTAACGCCTGGCGCAGCATGCTCAGGCTCAGCGGTTTGACCACCCACGCGTTCATGCCCACCGCCAGGCAACGCTCGCCCTCCTCGCGCAGGGCATTGGCGGTGACGCCGATGATCGGCACCTGGACGCCTTGTTCACGCAACGCGCGGGCCAGGTCGTAGCCGTTGAGGCGCGGCATATTGATGTCGGTGATCACCAGGTCGAACGGCTGCGAACCCCAGATTTGCAGCGCATGCTCGCCGTCACGCGCTACGGTGGGGTGGGCGCCAAGGGCCTCGAGCTGTTCTTGCAGCACGGCCTGGCTGACCGGGTTGTCTTCGGCGACCAGCACGCGCACGTTCAGGCACGGTGCGTCCAGGCACGGCGGCATCGGCGGTTGTTCCGCAGAGGGCAGGGTTTCCTGAAGCACCGGCAAGGTGATGAACAGCGAAAAACTGCTGCCCAACCCTGGCTCGCTGACCACGCGCATGCTGCCGCCCATCAACTCACTCAAGCGCGAGCAGATAGACAGGCCCAGGCCGGCGCCATTGCCGTCCTGGTCGCCCGCTACCTGATAAAACGGCTTGAACAACTGGTCCAGCGCCTTTTCCGGAATGCCCACGCCGGTGTCAGTGACCTGCCATTGCAGGGTCACTTTATCGTCAAGTAGTTGCTGCACCATCAGGCGCAAACGCACGCGCCCGGAGTCGGTGAACTTGATCGCGTTGCCCAGCAGGTTATGCAGGACCTGCCGGATGCGGCCAGCATCGCCAAGCAGTTGCGGCGGTAGCAGCGGGTCGATCTCGGCATCGATCTGCAAGCCTTTATTGCGCGCGGTCGCGCTGAACGCCAACACCGATTCCGCCACCAACTGGCCCGGGCTGAACGGCGCCGCTTCCACGGCCATTTGCCCGGATTCGATTTTCGATACATCCAGTACGTTGCTGATCAACTGGAACAGCACAGTGGACGAACCCTGGATAATTTCCAGGTAGTGGCGCTGGCGCTCGCTCATGTCGGTCAGGGCCATCAGTTCCAGGTTGCCGAGCACGCCGTACAGCGGGGTGCGGATTTCATGGCTCATGGTTGCCAGGAACACGGTTTTGGCCTCGTTGGCTTCGGTGGCTTCCTGGCGCGCCTGGGTCAGCAACTGGGCTTCGTCCACGTGTCGGGTGATGTCGTTGCAGCCGCAGAGGAACACGTCCTCACCTTCGTACCGCGCCGCCACCACCACGACCTGCAAGTACCGCCCCTCCACCGCCAGGCACATCTCGCCGGGGGTATCCGGGCCATCGTTGGCCTTGAGCACGTCGAGCAGCGGTGCGGTGCCCTGCAATTGCAGCGCGCGCTGGTTTTCCAGGAGTAACTGGTGATCGCTGCGGCGCACTACGCACAATCCCACCGGGGCGTTGTGCAGCATGATGCGGTTGAATGCCTCGCTCTCGAACAGACGCTCCTGCGCGCGTTGCGCCGGGCTGACGATGCGGGTCTTGTACCAATGGTTGATCCACCAGCCCAGCAGCACGGCCGCCAGAAACGTCAGGCCAAGGCCCAGCAGCGGCCATTTGGCGTAGCGCAGGAAATCCTGATAGCTGATGGCGTACAGGCCGGTCCAGTGCTCTCCACCCTCGCTGAGCATCTTGAAGCGCAAACCCTGGCTGTTGAAGCTCAGGCCCAGGGGCGCCATGTGTTCATCGCCGAGGCTGCCGAGCAACACGTCGCCCTGGGGCGAGATCAGGGTGAACTGGTTGTAGACCGACAGTTGCAGTACTCGCTCGATTTCGTCGACCTGCGAGGTGTCCACCACCGCCGCCAGCGTGAGCAGGTCCTGAGGCTGATTGGCCGGCAATACGGCGGCAGGCGCGTCGAGGCCGATCATCGCGACCACGCTGCGGCTGTTCTGGTACAACTGCGGCGGCGCACGCATCCAGCGCACGCGGCTGTCGGTCAGCAGGAGGCTTTGGCTCTGTTGCAGTTGCTGCAAGCGGCTCACCACGTCGCGGTACTGCTCGCGCAACAATGGCTGGTGCTGGCGCAAGCCGCCCACGCCGGGCACGGCCAGGCTGGCGACGGCATTGGGGGTGAACACGAACAGCTGCGGCGAGGCGTAAAACGAGCTGGCCCAGTAGCCGCCGTAGTAGTCAGTCAGTTGCACGCCAAACGCCAGTGCCCGGCGCGTGTCATCCGCCGAGAACGTCTCGGCGTGGGACAAGGTGAAGGGTAGCGACATCGCAAACCCCTTGGCCTGCAACACCACCTGCCCGCCTTCGTGCTGCAACTCCACCACCGAGGTCGACTGCACGGCCGGCAGCGGCGGCGCGTTGCTGCGGCTGTAGCCACTGGCCACGTTGCGCAGGAACGCCTCGTGCTCATGGATGATCTCCACCACGCGGGCGAAGTGGAACTCGACCTTTTCCTGTTCAGCGTCGAGCAACCGCGACACCGCCCAATAGCAACTGCTGGACAGCAACAAGGCGAGCCCCGTGAGCAATAACAGGGCTTTGTTCAAGCGTTGAGAGCTTTGCGCCAGCTTGTCCAGGCGCAGACTTGCATGTTTCATCGTCAGTACCGCAGAAGCCTGAATCAGGATATGGGGCCTATGCTTGATCCCGGCATTGGCCAATAACGCCCGGCTGACCGGGCGACCCTTCCTTCGGGCTTCTTGACTGTGTGACCCTGGCCACTCACATAAGTGCTGGCGCAGGGCCATCCTCGATTAACAGGGCGCTGAATTTTTCCGCCGCCACGGCATGGGAGATCAGGAAACCCTGCACCTGATCGCAGCGGATACGCCGCAACACCGCCAGCTCCGCCTGGGTCTCGGCGCCCTCGGCGATGGTGGTCAGCCCGAGTTTGCGGCCCAGCTCGACAATGCTTTGCAAGGCCGACGCCAGGCTTTCGTTCTCGGCACAGCCATGCACCAGTGACCGGTCGATCTTGACCTCGTTGAACGGCGTCGACACCAGGTTGAAGTAGGAACTGAACCCCTTGCCGAAGTCATCCTGCGCCAACCCAAAGCCCATCATGCGCAAGCGACATGCTCCAGCGTAGTAGTTACTGGGCAGCCGTGTGGTGGAGCTTTCCATCAATTCGAAGGTAATTTGCCGGGGTTCGGCGTCGCGGCTTTGCACCTGGGCAAGCAGGCGGTCGACCAGGTCGCTCTGGTCGAGCAAATGCGTGGGCAGGTTGATCGACACCGGCAGCCGGTAACCGAGTTGCGCCCACTGGGCCTGGGCGATGAGGGTTTGGCCGAGAATGCAGGTGAGCAAGCGGGTTTCCAGGTCAAGGCGCTCGATGTCGTCAAGAAACGCGCCGGGCATCAATAACCCTTCCACCGGGTGCACCCAGCGTGCCAGGGCTTCGGCGCCCACGATGCGCCCGTCATGCAGGGATTTTTTCGGCTGGAACCACGCCTGGATTTCACCATTGGCCAAGGCGCGCTCAAGGTTCTCCCGGGCATGGCTGACACCCCGGTGGCAACACGGCGTGCGCGCCTGCTCGGCGAGTTTGTCGAGGCAATCGCGCAGGGTGCGCACCTCGCGTTCGCGCACCGGCTTGGAGATTAGCCCGGCGACGGTCAGGCCGAGGTTCCCGGCCACCTGCCCGGCGCCCACCAGCATGCGCCGCGACGCCACGCTCATCAGCGCCAGCGCAGGCGGCGCGTGCATGCGGGCCAAGTGCTGGATCAGTTGCACACCGTCCATCCCCGGCATCATCAAGTCGCTGAGCAGCAGATCGTAGCGCTGTCGGGCCAGGCGTTGCAGCGCGGTGGCGCCATCCCAGACCACATCGACGTCAAACCCGCCGATGGCCTGGAAGACGTTGATCAAGTACTCATGCTGGAAAGGATGGTCTTCCACGATGAGTACGCGATAGGCGCTCAAAGCACCCTCCTCTGATAGCGATGCAGGCACTGGTAGAGGGCGCGCAGGGTGAACGGCTTGACCAGGCAATGATCCATGCCAGCGTTCAGGCAGCGCTCGGCTTCGTCGAGCATCGCGTTGGCGGTGGCCCCGATGATCGGCAGTGAGCAACCCAGGCGACGCAGTTGTTCGGTGAGTTCATAGCCGTTCATGCGTGGCATGTTGACGTCGGTGAGAATCATGTCGAACGCGGTATCACCCCACAATGACAGCGCTTCAATGCCGTCGCCGGCCAGCACCACGCTGCAGCCGAGCTCTTCCAACTGGTCGCGCAGGATCAACTGGTTGATCAGGTTGTCTTCGGCCACCAGCAGGCGCAGGTTGAGGCTGAACTCGGTGGGCTTCTCGCTGATCCTCGGCGACAACAACTCTTCGCTGCCCTGGGCGCGGCTGACCGCGCGGTTGAGCGCCTGCAGGTTGTTCAGGCCGATCTGCCAGGGATAAGCGCCATGCTCGTCGACCGCGGCCATCACCCGCGGCCCGGACCAATGCAGCAACTGGTCGGGCTCGGTCGGGCCGGGATACAACTCGACCAATACCGCGCCGGGGTCGGCCTCGGCGGACTCCGGCGCACCGAGTTGCGCGCGCGCGCCCCAGCGACGCAACCAGCCGCCAACACTTTCCGCCAGCTCACGCACCGGCGACACCACATACACCCGCTCGCCGAGCAGCGGCTGCGCCCAGGGAGCCTGGTCGTCGTCGTTGACTTGCTCCAGCGGCAAGGTGAAGGAAAAGCTGCTGCCCAGGCCCGGTTCGCTGACCACCCGCAAGGTGCCGTTCATCAAGTGCATCAGGCGCTTGCAGATCGACAAGCCCAGGCCGCTGCCGGCGACCACATTCGCATTGCCGCTGACCTGGAAGAACGGCTCGAACAGGTACCGCTGGTCTTCCTCGGCGATGCCCTTGCCGGTGTCGACTACCTGCCACTGCAACATCGTGCGCTCGCCTTCACGGCTTTCCAGGCGCAGACGCAAGACAATCCGGCCGCTTTCGGTGAATTTCAGCGCGTTGTTCAGCAGGTTATTCAGGATCTGGCGGATGCGTGTGACATCCCCGCTCACGTGGTCGGGCAACTGCGGGTCGAGGCAGGCGAACAACTGCAGGCCCTTGCTTTGGGCGGCGCCTGCGTAGCCCTGGATCACTTCCTGCACCAACTCGATCGGTGAGAACGTGCTGAACTCTAGGGACAGTTGTCCCGCTTCGATTTTCGACACGTCCAGCACATCGCAGATCATTTGCAGCAAGTTCGCCGACGAGCCCTCGATGGCATTCAGGTAGCCACGCTGCTGGCTGTTAAGGTCGGTGCGCGCAAGCAATTCCAGGGTGCCCAGCACGCCATACAATGGCGTGCGGATTTCATGGCTCATGGTTGCCAGGAACAGGGTCTTGGCCTCATTCGCCGCGTCCGCCAGCGTGCGCGCCTGCTGCAGGGCCAACTCCACCTGCTTGCGTTCGGTGATGTCGCTGAAGGCGCAGATCAGCACCTCCTCACGCTGGTAACGGGTTGGCGCGAAACTCAAGTACAGGTGACGACCGTCGGCCATTTGCAGCTCGTCGGTGCTGCTTTGTTCCGACTCATCGAACGCGCGGCGAATCCAGCCGTGACACAGTTGCTGGCGCTCGTGGCCGTTGCCCAGCCATTGCCGGGACAGGGGGTTTTCCAGCACTACCTCGCCGTCGCTGCGGCGCAGCACGCACAAGGCCACTGGCGCGATGCGAATCACCGCACTGCTGAATGCCTCACTCTCCACCAGCGCTTCGATGCGATTGGCTGCCGGGATAATCAAACGCTGATCGATGCGCCGCACCAACCGCACCATCAACAAGCTGGCCGCTGCGCACAACAGCAGGCACAGCAGCAACGGCATGGCCAGGCTGGGCAACAGTGAGCTCAGCTCCAGGCTGTAGACGATCTGCCACTGGGAGTAACCCAGGTGCTTGCGAATGGCCAAGCGATCCGGCAGCCAGCGGCTGCCTTCCCAACCAAAGCTGGCCGTGGCGTGATACTGGCGCAGCACCTGCGCAGCCGACGGTTGATGAGGCGTGCTGCTGAAAATCAGCTGCCCGGCGCCGTCAAGCAACATGAAGTCCCCGGCTTTTTCATGCTGTAGGGCGTTGATCAGGTCCGGGCCGTCCACCTCCAGCCCGAGCCAACCCGACGTGGGGCTACGGTCGTCGAGGCGGGTGAAGATGTATAGCGGTGAATCCAGGCGGCTCTGCTCAGTCAGCCACAACTCATCGCTGACCGAGACCTTGCCGGTGTCCACCGCCATCAACCGCTGCAATACCGGCTGCGGCACATTCTCCGGGGCCGCCCCAACGGTAAACAGGCGCTCCACCACCGGCTCGGCGCGCTGCGCGACGTAGATCAGGTTGACCTGGTTGACCTGCAGGTAATCAAGCAGGCGCCTAGTCAGCCAAAGGCTCCAGATATTGCCCGCCTCGCCCAAGGTGATGTGCAACTCTTCGGCCGGCACATTATTGAGGTTGCCCACGGGTGGCGTGACATGACGAACCGTCGACAGGCCGAGGCTTTTGAGCAGCGTCTGGCGGCTGACAAAAAAACTCTGCGCATCGGAAATCGCCTCATTCATATAACTGCGCCGTAGCGAAATTTCCTCATTCAACGCCGCACGCAAGTAGCTGTAGGCACCCACATACACGCCGAGCACCAATGCCAGGGCAAACAGCCGCAACAACTTGCGCGCGGCCTTGGGCGTCGAAAAAGAAGAGTCGAGTGGTTGCAGGAAATGTTTGAGCTTCATCGCCAAAAGAGTAAGCGTGGCGAGAGGGTAGTTGAATAAGACGGATCTCAAAGCCCCGCACTGCTTGCGCCGATGGAACTCTCGCGCAACACGCTGTTCTAGACACCTTCGTCGCTGCTTGCGTAGCATCGGCGGCTGTCCTTCGTGCACTTCATCAAACAGAGTTACCCATGACTATCCAGCAAACACCCGGGCACGTGCTGCCCGCGCGCAGCGCCGCCAAAATGGAAGCGGCCATGGCCGTGGGCGCCTTTGCGATCGGCACCGGCGAATTCGCCATCATGGGCCTGATGCCCGACATCGCCCACAACCTCAATCTCAGCGAACCGCAAGTGGGCCACGCCATCAGCGCCTATGCGCTGGGCGTGATGATCGGCGCCCCGCTGCTGGCGATCCTCGGCGCCAAGTTGCTGCGTAAACACATGCTGCTATTGCTGATGGGCCTTTATGCCCTGGGCAACCTCGCCACGGCGTTTACCCCGACCTTCGGTTCGCTGGTGGCCTTCCGCTTTATCAGCGGCCTGCCCCACGGCGCCTACTTCGGCATCGCCGCCGTGGTCGCCTCCAGCATGGTGCCCAACGACAAACGCGCTGGCGCCGTCGCCCGCGTGATGATGGGCCTGACCCTGGCCATGCTGCTCGGCAACCCCATCGCGACCTTCCTCGGTCAACACTTTGGCTGGCGCTCGGCGTTCGCGCTGGTCAGTGCTATCGCCCTGTGCACCATCGCGCTGGTCTGGCAATTCGTGCCGGATCGCCACGACGAACCCCGCAGCGACCCGCGCAAAGAACTGCGCGCCTTCACCAAACCGCAGGTGTGGATGGCGCTGTCCATTGGCGCTATTGGTTTTGCCGGGATGTTTTGCGTGTTCAGCTACCTGGCGCCGACCATGCTCGAAGTGACCAAAGTCTCGCCGCAGTGGATCCCATTCGGTCTGGCCGCGTTTGGCGTAGGCGGCATCATCGGCAACATCGCCGGCGGCAAGCTGTTTGATCGCCTGCAATTTCGCGCAGTGGGCTGGATTATGGTGTGGTCGATGGCCGTGCTGATCTTCTTCACCTTCGCCGCGAGTTCGCTGTGGGGCGTACTGCTGGGTATTGGCCTGGTCGGCACCATGATCGCCATGGCCGCGCCGCTGCAAATCCGCTTGATGGACATTGCGCATGAGGCACCGAGCCTGGCGGCGGCGTCCAACCACGCGGCGTTCAACCTGGCGAATGCGCTGGGGCCGTGGTTCGGTGGGATGGCGATTACGGCGGGGTATGGGTGGACCAGCACGGGCTACATTGGCGCGGCTACGGCGCTGGTAGGCTTGGGCATCTACCTGATCGCCCGACGTATGAAAGGCGGTCACTAAAGCCCTCCCACGATCCAATGTGGGAGCGGGCTTGCTCGCGAAAGCGGTGGGTCAGTCACTGAGTAAATGACTGCCCCACCCGCTCAGTCAGTCAGTCATCATGCATCAACCCCGAACCATACTCCCCGTAACTGCTCCCCAGCGCGTTGCCGCCAAAATTCATCTTGGCGGCCTTGCTGGGGCTGTGGTCCCCAAACGCCTGGCATCCCCCTGAATAACAAGGGTCGCTGCTCAGGTCGCTACTCATGCCCGATGAACCCGACGAACAAGCGGCCAAGAGCAACGTGCCTGCGACCATCACGACTTTGACGAGGTTGGAGATCATTTTTTCAGTTCCCTTTGGGCTTATGGGCTGAGCGTAGGCCTCAATGCCGGTGAGAATTATGAAACTTTGCCGTAGGACAGGATCGGTTCAGGTTGATGTCGTTTTGGCGACGAATTATCCCGGCACATATTCTGATTGGCGATATCAACGGTTAGCCCCTACATATTAAAGCCGACCAGGCATCAATTCAGATGAGCCTGCGGCCTACGTAGAGGGAAGCTCAATAATGGCTAAAGACGAAAAAACCAGTGAAAGCGTCGCTTCAAAAGCAGCCAAGCTGCTGGCGGATCCCACCACTCCGCCGGATGTGAAATCTGTGGCGGCTTCGGCGCTGACTCAGGCGCCCGACAAAAAGAAGAAATAAGCTGAAAACCGTGCCAGGGTGGCTGGAGCTCTGGCACTGACCACCACGGCACCACGCCCATTCCTGTTAAACTGTCCGCCCTTCGCCTTATCCATCTCAGATCCTAATGTCCTCACCTATAGCACCAACGCCATCGTTCTCCCGTCGCTTCTCCGTTGCTCCGATGATGGACTGGACCTACAGCTCGCTTCAAAGGCTTAATTCCTTGGCATTTATTGATCCGAGATAACCGAATGTAGCAAATTTTAAGCAAGCGATTTGGAATGGCGATATGAGATGCAACTGACTTAAAAAATAATCCCGGCGAGGAGCACTTCTGCGTCCTTAGGACTAGCCATTTTGAGAGTTAATGGATAAGCCCTATCCATATAGCAGCACCACATTCGGCTAATAATTTTTTGTTGCGTGCAGCATCACATCTAACTCTTATTCAAGAACGCCGGCTTTGGTGATGTGCATAAGCCTCATCAAGTAACCAAGGATGCCTTCCCAAATAACGGACTATCGCAGCACTCATTGTTTTTGCTTCTCTATCTGCGTTTTGCCCCCAAGCCGCGACTTGGCTTTTAGCAAACCCTCCGTTGGTTTCGAGCTGCAGCAATATTGCAGATCGTGTCAAATTGACACTACGTTTGAGCGAGAGGAATGCATTTGCAACGTCTAAATCTTCGAGGCGGGTATATTCAATTTCTTTTAAGTCCTCAAGACATATTTCCAACAAATTTGAGTGATATTTCAGCATCGGCGGGGTGGGCACCCCCTGCAAGATGTACTGACTTGCTCCCGCAATCACTTCGCTCGCATATGCAGCGACTCCGAAAGCCTTCTCCATATAGCCGTAGCCCTCAAATAGCTTGTCCTCTTTTTGTTGCATCACTCCCCGACGCGCAATCGCGACTGCGGCTAAAATCGCGCCGATGCTTCCTATGGCTTGCACCCATGCACTCATGCTTTCAGGCGATCCGACAGCTTCTATAACCACCCAGAGAGTCCAGCCCAAAATGCCCACCGAGATAAAACTCCATACCACCCAAATTGAAGCCAGCTTCATGCTTTCAGGGACTATCAACGCTTTCATTTTCGAATGGTCCATGTAGAAAATCGGAGCTTGACTGGGTTTCAAAATTTGGTCCAGCGCCGCGTGCTACACACCCTGATTGTGTAGGGTATGTGGGACTTTTGGGGCGCAGCCACGCGTATGCTGGTTAGAATGACCCGTCTCCGAAGCCCCCCCGCTAGGAACGTCTCAAACTCTAACAAGCTGCAAAAGATAGACATCTCATGCAAGGGTCCTTAAGGTACTAACTGAGGGATACCATTTAGCCATCACCAGTCCGGTATCCATTAAAATTAATGTAGGGTCGAAGCGGTTAAAGAAACTCATAGCAATCATAGATTTTTGAAAAAACAAACTTTTAACGCATAAGAAAGCACTCCCCCAAATGAAAACTGGCAGCTATAAAAAATGAATATCGCGGAGCAACTACAAAAGCTAAGCAAAGAGCGCAGTCAAAAACCTCAATTCAAGTCCCTCGAAGAATTTGAAGTATGGAGTGATGCAGTTCGCCCACTAATATCATTCAACAAAAAATATCTAACCGAATTTACTCAAGCCGTAACAAACGCAACTGTACTATACCGAACGGGCAATTTAGTAGATGCAACGACAAACATGAACAACGCCGTAGGCATTGCCAATCAAGCAACGACATTAGCAAAACTGGAGTCCGCTGCAAAAAAACCTGAGATCACAGATTTAACCCCACAAAAAACGGAATCAAAATCGTTAAAGGAAAAATTTGAAAATCATGTTGTAATATTTGGCTCCACCCTCGCAATATTGGGTTTCGCTGCCGGTATTTCTAGCATGAAATTCATATTTTCTTCAGCAAACCAAACATCTTCCGCACCTCAAACCATTAGCTTTGATTGCAAAATAGATGGTCTTCCGATATTAGCCGAATCACATGACAAACGAGTTGCTTCATTGCAAAATAAAATAATGGAGTTCGAAGCTCAGGCAAGCGACAGAATGTTAATTAGCCCCTATCAAGAAAAGTATCTTGAAAGCGCTAATCGAGTGCGCAGAGACATTGACATAGAAAATAGCTTATATGACAAATCAATAGAACGTTTGTTATCAAAATGCAAAGAAACCAGCGCAAAAAATTAAATCAACGGCCTAATTCATCCTGCTGATCATAGTTTTTACCCATTTTCAGCGTTAGGAAATTGCTTAAACTGCAGGGACGGCACACGTTTTATGAAACCGATCACGCAATCCATGTTTGACCTCTATGCCCTTTCCTTGCCCTGGGGGCTGAGCTTCGTCAATCACATGCCCTATACCGGGTGGAGGACGGATGATGGACGCTCATGGGGTGTTCTGACACTCGACGAAGATGCTAATACATTTGGTTGCATTGCAATGCGACAGCGGGTGGACCTAGTTTGGACTTTGGTTTTGGACGAATCCGGACTTGATAGTTTTGACGAAGCAGAACGAAAGATTGCTGCCCTCCTTAAAGAGGGGGCTCCCCGTGAGCCGATGCCACCCAATACCGCAAGAAGGCCAAATATTTTTGATAGCGCCGACTTGCCTACATGCACTCTTTTCCAGCATCTTTCCAGAAAATCTCGACACAAAGCTGCGTGGATGATCGGGCACCTGTACTACTCAATGCCTCGTCCTGATGACAACTGGGTCAGAGATTTTCAAACTGAGAATTTGCACACCCGCCTCTGGGAACTTCATCTGCTAGCGTGTTTTCGTGAACAGGGACGTTTAGTCAGCCAGCAATTTCGATCACCTGACTTCCGCATTTCACGGCGTAATGGTGAGTGCGCATGGATAGAGGCTGTTACCACGAACCCGACTGAACGTTACGACCATGCGACCACTTGGTCGGAGCCGCCCCCGTCCGATTTGGTTGAGAGAGTAATAGGGCAAGCTGCAGTACGCTATGCAAACACCATTCGCAACAAGCTTCAGCGACAATACGATCAGCTCTCGCATGTTGTAGGCCAACCCTTTGCCCTCGCTATCGCTGATTTTCATGCCCAAGGATCCATGACTTGGAGCAGGCAAGCACTCATTGCATACCTCTACGGTGAATACGCAACAACTCAAGTAATTGATGGAAAAAAACAAGCTGTAGGCGTAAGTGTCGAACATTTGCTTGGGAAACAAAAGACTCCTGCTGGCCTCTTTCGCTTCCCGGAAAATGCCAGCTTATCGGCAATAATATTCAGCAACGGCTGTAGTTTGGCTAAATTTGGGAGAGTATTGGTTTCGATGACTCAGAGTGATGATTTCTCCAACATTAGATTTGGGGAGTTCTTTGATCGAACACCAGGCGCCCTAGAGGGATTGCCTTTCTGTCTGGATGTGACTAGCCCTGAATATCGTGATCTATGGCCACAAGGTTATGAGCCTTGGTCTGCTGAGCTAGAAGTATTCCACAACCCACTTGCCGCGCATCCGCTATCTAAAGAAATTTTGCCGGAAGCGACCCACTGGTTTGTCCGGAGTCACGGAACAATTTGCGAGGCGTTCTACGAGACTCAGATCCTCCATTCACAAACCTTAATTCAGCCGAAAACACAGCCAAAATTAACGCTTAAGCACTTTTTTTATAAAGGCAGTGAAATAAGTGACACCGGCCTGGGTGACGATATTTAAAGGTCGATTCAGGAGTCGACTTTCCGATTTCCAGCTTCCCGAGCCGATTACGAGGTGTCTATTTTTGGTTTCCCCGGCCACCTCATAATTGAAACAGGCATCATCACAAAAAAATCAGACCACCACTGCCTGCGTCCCAACCGCTATTTACACGCTACTGCCCACAACTGATCCAGTTTAGTGGTGTAGCTCTGGCTCATCATACTGCGGCGCATGGCCCAAGCCGGGTTGCTGGGCACGCTGGCTGACCGCAACGTTCCCCTCCCCCATCGACCATTGATCTCGTCCAGCACGGTCATCACCCGAGTGGATTCGGCAGTCTGCGAATTAGCGAACATATCACCGGTGTACTCGCCGGGCTGGCAGAGATTGAGCAGCATCACTTCAGCCTTACTATATTTAAAGCCTGGCTGGTAAATACGGTCGACCGCATCAACAGCCGCCTGTGTCAGAAGACGCACGTCATCGGTCGGATACGGCATATTCACCACCACTCCGTTGGCATACTTAGCCTCTTCGGGGTTGAACATCCCAGTCCGGATGCACACGCGCAGCTTCTTGCACAGCGAGTTCTGAACGCGGAGCTTCTCCGAGGCACGCATCATGTAGGTGGCCACCGCTTCTTTGATTGGGGGCAGTTCCGTCAGCCGCTTGCCGAACATTCGACTGCAGCAGATCTCCTGCTTTGGCGGATCGCGAAAAAAGGGGACAGATTTTTAAAACTGAGTCTCGTGCCAGACGATCAATACCCGGCCCCTCAAACCCGTTCCTGATAAACTGCTCACCCTTCGCATTCTCCATTCCAGATCCCAATGCCTTCAGTCATAGCTCCACCGCAAGCCCTGTCCCGCCGCTTCAGCGTTGCACCCATGATGGATTGGAGCTATTAATTCTACAGACTATGAAATACGCGGCCTCCAACGCTTTCCGGAAAAGCTCGTACCACTTTTGTACCACCTATAGTTTTATCAACGTACCCGATTTCGAATAAACCCAAATCAATTGTAAGCTTCGAACCTAGCGAGCTATCGGTCTTTATGTTGGCCTCAAGCGTAAACGGGTCCCGAATGCGGGCGAACCCAACACATTTCTTAAAGTGCATTATAAAAGCGCCCGGCCCGTAGGCCGTGCGACATCTCAACATTGTTGGCGGCCCTACCTGAGACCAAAACAGAACAAACCGTTATTATCGTAGTGATAGAAACACATTCCTGAGGAATCATTCTTTAGTAAACGGACATATGAAGAGCTACCTTCCGCAAGTTCAAGCTGTCTGTCCAATATGACAGGGATACCAAACTCGCTTAATAGATTGCCCAACCCATCTGTAATGACTTCCTTTTCTATGGTCATAAAGGCGTATTCGCCCCAAATAGGGGTAATATCTCCAGTTACATATAGATATTCAGTCCTTCCTGAATCCTGCCATGTTGACGTGTATTGAAATGACCGGTGCCCTAGCGTCATCGTTTCAATATTATTTATCACACGCCCCTCTTTCATAGCAGCATCTTTCTCGATATATACAGTGGTAATCATTCTGTATTCGACGTTTTTCTCTAACCCCCACTCTCGCAAATAGGCGACGAGTACAATCAATGTCAAGCCACAGATCACGACACTCAATATCAACGTTCTCTTAATTACCACCGGCCATTCCTCCTGCGCTCGAAACACAGCGCACAACAAGAAAGTCTAATGGAACATTTATTGGCACAGCATAAGAACTCGATCCTACGGGGGTATAGCATACAACTCTATATCTTTCATCTTGAACTCTGATAATTATTCTTCCATGGAGATTCACAGGAATATTTTTCAACTGCGACACCAAAACCGCGGCGACATCTTTTTTTACCGAAGTAATGAATTCAATATCTAGACCACCAACTTTAAAACTCTTTACGTGTAGAGGATCGTCCGTTAAAATTTCAATTTCCGGCTGAAAAAAATAAGTGAAGGCAACTATAAACGCCAATATTCCCAATATCTTTGACGCAAAAGTAGCAATCGTTTTCCGCTTCAACTCTTTGACAACAGGCTCGACAAACTCCTCATTAGCTGAAGAAAAAAGATTTGTACTATCGATTAATTCGCTCTCGTCATAAAGCGGTTGTTCATCACCAGGATCAGCTAAATAATCCGTGTTAAACATATAGCCCGCCTTGGGACTGGTGACTATGACGCTATGCCCATCCACTCCAAAAAAAGACCTTACATTAAAAATAGCTTGAGTTAAGCTACCAACTGTTACGACACGCCCAGGCCAACCAAATGAAATTAACCGTTCTTTACTGAGGATTTCTCCCGGACTAGAGACAAGTCTATATAGCACTCTAATCTCAGCGCCACCCAAGTGGCAGACTATAGGGCGCTCGTCACGATCGGTTACCTGAAGTCTCCAGTTTGGACAATCAAAAAACAACCGAGCCCATCCCCTACTGCCAGAGACCATGTAAACGTAATAAATTTCGACGTCCATACCTAACTTTTTATCAGGCATACCCCCCCCACTTCAGATCGGAATAGCGCCAATATAAACGACACTGTAATAGGAAGCACGCACTGCCTACCCCCCCCGCACCTAAACCGCTCTCAATTATCGAAAAATAATTAATAATTTATCAATAATTTGACTGTAAGCCAAGCAAGCGACAAATTCACGACATATGACCGTGGAGCAACGACCTTGAATTATAGACCAGATATTAACGACGCTAGCGACTTTATCGAATGCGACCCATTATCAAAGGATCACCAGCAGCAAATCCTTGATCTCAATACTAGGCAATTAAGGCCAAAAATATTAAAAGACAACTCTTTTAATAAAGTCTTTTCGGCTGCTCTTGGGGACCGGATCATCATAAATAATTTCCCTTCAAGCCCAGCTCATAGCTCATCGAATTTTTGTGACAAGGTTTCAATAGAAATAATTTCCGTCAGCAAAAATTCTGTTGATCTGAGACTAACCATAAGCAACAACGCTTTTATAATTGAGAAGGAATTACCAGCAAAGAGTTAGGCCGGCGTCAAGAGCTGGCCCGAACCTATAAACCTGCGCTAACGCCCCACGACAAGCTGGCCGCCTTATCTAAGTATTTAGAAGTTAGGGATTCCGCCCCAGAACCAACGATGGCAATCGTAAATACTTATGCTTAATACTTGTAGTAAATATTCTGAGACATGCACTTCCGTTCGCACTCTTTTAAATTGAGAAAAAATGAAAGGTCTATGGCTCAGAACAATCGATACATGTCAATGCCAAACACAACACGCACTGAAGCTTTTGAAAGGCTCTCTCATTGATTCCGGAGACACAAATCCAACGTTGCCAAGTGCTGGAAATAAGGAGCCAAGTTTATTAGCGGCTCCACGAATGGCCTGCAGAAACAACACAACGACCAGCAATTACTCCCGCAACTAGATGCACTCATTTAGGCTGCTGCGACGCGGAGCCCCACGCTGACGAGAGACTCAACGTCCTCAACGATGTAGCCGCCAACGCAGCCGATCCCCCCAATGCGCCTCTGCCTCACCCAGCCCCCCAATGCACTTGATCACAGCTGTGCCTCAAACGTACTCCCGTCGCTTCCCCGTAGCCCCCTGATGGATTGGAAGCTCTAACTCCACAAACCAAGTAATACGGGGCATACAGAGAAGATGCCAACAGGGCGTACCACTTTCGTACCACCTTATGTCATGCGGATTAAAGCAGGAACATAAGTATCACTTTGACATCGCCCTGATTTTTTGATAGGTATAAACCTCGAAAATCAATACCAGTTATACGCAACATAAACGACTCCTAACCATGAGCGCCTGCGTTGAAAATAGAACTGCTTATATTAGTTTCTGGGGATGATACATTTTGCAATACCGCCAAATCCTTTAGCGACTTTTTAAAAATCGACTCATTGATATCTATATCACAAAAAAAAATCAGCTATAGAAAATCACCAAATGATCCAGAATTAGTAAGTGCTGAATTTGAAATCCAGACTAATAAAGTAAAGTCTATCAATGAACGCTTTTTTTTAGTTATTTTGGAATGCAATAATGCAGAACATATTGATGAGTTTTCTGAGCTAGTAGACCGTTTAAGGGGAATCGTGGAGCGCATATCTCCAGGAAAATGTACGATCAATACTCTTTGGGATGATGTAGGTCGTATCTACGCAGAACGCTCGTACCCAGTCATCAATGAGATTGAAAATCTGATGCGACGACTCATAGCCCGCTTCATGCTAATCACTGTGGGCATGAAATGGTCAAAAGATGCTATGCATCCTGAGTTATTCTCGCAGATTGAAAACTTTGAAGAAGAAGACCCTTACACTGACGACCTCCAAAAACTTGATTTTATACAACTAAGCGATGTTTTATTTAAGAAGAAAAGAGATATCAGCCTCGACGATCTTGACAAACTACTCCAAACGACAAAGTTCAGCCAAGAAGATAATGAAAAAATACTAAAATACATCCCCAAATCAAACTGGGAAAAATATTTCTCTTCACTCATTGAAGAAAAAGACACAAATCTAGCTACAAAATGGTCTATGCTTTACAAACTGAGAAATAAGGTCGCACATAATCGCAGCATAAAAAAAACAGATTATAAAACCATTATAGGACTGACCTCAGCCATTAGAGACATAATTGGCAAGGCTACGGAAAAACTCAGTGAAATCAATATTAATGAAGAAGACCGCGAGCAAATAATAAACTTCTACCAGCCAGAATCTATTATCGCTAGAGGGCACTTGATCGAGAAAGCAGTTAGTGAATATTATATCGCTGCGGGCTACTCCTTATCCCCTAACTCTAGAGATATGCCTTTTGATTTCATCATAACAAAAGATGAGGAATCCATCGGAGTAGAGGTCAGACATACAAACATGGCCAAAATTCATTTAACTTCCCTAAGTGCGTTACTTAAATTTCGCCAAGCCTGGGCCAACTACCAAAAAGCAACGGGACTAACGAGAATACGCCTAGTTCTTGTTCTAGCAGACTATAGCCCTGAATACTCAATTAAAAATTTTCTAGAGAACCTTAAGCCTTTTAGAGAACACCTTCTTGGGATTATTGAAGTGCACATCGGCAAGGTGGACACAGACAATCGATACATATCACTATTCGAACTAACGATAGGCAAAACATAATTAATCATCTTGACATTTAAAAACTAATTACAAAAAACCAATAGAAAATTTTAAGATCCTTTAATATATATAGCATATCGAGGCTAAGCCTCGCTATGCCACACAATGTTCGCCAATCGGAGCCTGTCGCACGATCAACACCCGGCCCACTACAACCCACTCCCGATTATCTGCCCATTGTTCGCATTCTCAATCCCAGTTAATGCCCTTATACATTGCTCCAGCGCAAGCCATCTCCCGCCACTGCTCCTTCGCCCCCTGATGGATCGGATCATCTAACTCTAGACCCCTCTTCAAGCGTGGCCTGTAGCGTACCCAAGGATAACCAGTACCACTTTCTTACCACCTGCATCAGTTTATCCGCCCTCTCCGCCTCATCAGCGACACGAACATTCGTTGCTATGCTTCAGTTTTTTTAACCGGGTCGACACTGATGACGAGCGAATACTCACTACGGATGTACTGGAAAGGCTGTATGAGAACCAACTTGCATTAGAAGCGGCCATAATGGAGCTAGCATCGTGGGCAGAAGAGAGTGGCGCATCGACGACTGGTGAAAATGTCCGGGGCTCGCTTTACACCGTTGGTGAAAATGCGGGTCATATCAAACAGGGTTTAGTTAGGTTGAAGAAGCTGCATCTACCATGACCGAATTTCTGGTCAGCAGAGGCCGCCTCGCATGTAGTGAGGGGTCGAATCTCTCCTTCACCGCCACATTTAGTAAACGCAAACCACTGATTTTGCTATAAAAATTCGGGGGCTTGTGGTTTTTTGCGTCCAAAAAATAGCCCCATGGGACCACCATGGGACTGGCGCGCTGTTTTGGTGCGAAAAGAATGTAGCTCATTGGTGACGCCTCCCAGGGAAATTTCGCACATTGCAACGAACAGAATTTCCTATAATCCAACTCTCAACGGAGCAGAGAAGAATGAATCAGCAGCAATGGAATGAACGAGCAAGCGATGTAGTGAATGCACACGCCAAAGAGATTCAGGAGCTAAAGGAATTTCAGCTTCACCTCGAAAGAGATAAAGAAGCTGACCTGTTGATGCAACTCAACGAAAAGCAGATGGCGGGTGCCACCAATTACACAAATCTTATTTTGGTCGCTGGGTATGCAGGCCTGTTCGGTTTTTGGTCAACTTTGTCACCGAAACTGCCACCTATGCTCTACGCGCTTTGTGGGCTTCTCGGTTTACTTTCACTGATGCTCTTCATCTCATGGGAAATCATCAAAATGATCTGGGGCAGTATTCATATGGCCAGAACAAACGCGATGATTGAGAGCATGAGAGGGCCTAAACTTCTCCAGTTGTTCCTTGCATCTACGAAAAAATTTCAAATCCGTTCACAACGGGTATGGTGGCTTTTCTTAATCCCATCCTTGCTTAGCGGGCTTAGTGCCGGCTTTCTTTTAGTGGGTTTTTTCTGCTATCAGCTTTGGCAAGCATTTCAATAACGCACGTGACAAACAGAAAGGACTCTCTGCTATGCCGACATACACCGAAAAAGAAAAAGCTCGTTACCTCAATCAAGCGCGGCGCAAAGTGGCCTTGATCCTTCAAGCTACTCGGCAGCAAATCCACCATGCTGAGGTGTTCGCTTGCGGCTATGCCGAAGCGCTGGCCGATGTTGACGCAATCACCCATGAGCAGCGTGCCGACCTGTGCGAATTGGCCAAACAAACTGGCGAGGATCGGATTCGCGAATTTGAAGCCAGAGAGGCGGATCGCTGACCTACGAATACGCACACACGGAAAGGAACGCCCGCCGCCTCGGCCGCTGTGGTTACAATGGGCCACCACTAAAGGAGCGACACCGATGGCCATTGAAGACATTAAGCAACTGCGCAAAGTAAACGGACAGACTCAAGCCCAAGAACTTTTAGATAAAGGCTGGGTGATCCTGGCGGTGTGCGTTTGCCAGGACGGTGCGGATCAGTACGCCGAATACCACCTCGGCCGCGCGGCTGAAGCGGCCAAGCAGCCGAGCCAATTACCAGAAGGTGGCGGCTTTCAGCGGGAAGTCGCCCCGCCGCAGCGTTTCTAATAACGCCGCTTATGTTCAAAAGGCCCCTACACCTAAGCCAGGTGTGGGGGCCTTTTTTATGCCCGCGGAAACCACTACCCCAACCGTTGCCAACGGCAACCATTTGACGCCGTGCATGTGAGAGTGCGGGCGCGTGAACGTAAAGGTTGTGAGCGCAGCGCAATGCAGTACGCAGCTTCAAAAGCGCCTCGCCCTAGGCATCTTTCGCGCTTTCATGTTGACCCACGGGAATGAGGTTAGGAGGGTTAGTTTTTTGCTGGGTGCCCTGAAAGCCTTGTCTATTAAGGCTTTTCGAAGGTTTGGCAAGGTTAGCTTTTCGGTTAGGTCTGGTTATTTCCTAACCTTTGTTAGCGTTAAATATTCAATATATTAATTCCTTTAAAAACAGTTAGTTACGAAATCATAACCTTTGACCTAACCCAATCTAACCCATCAAAGTTAGGTCTCAAGACCAACAAATACGGGCCTTCTAACCCAATCACACCCCCTCAAAAAAAAACTAACCTTTTTCCCGAGGCACCCACAGAATTCAGCCGTCCGTGCGTGCTTATAGGCGTTCCGCAAACCATCCACCCTCGCAGGGTTCCGCAGGGTTCCGCCCCCTCCCAAACTCCAAGCAAGCGCCCAGCCTGAGCCGCCGAGAGTGGTCCGCAGGTCCGCAGAAAAATCGACCCATTTAGCCCGCAGGCGTGGTGGGGGGACGACGGCGCGCGCCGGGTGATGAAGCACGTCACAGTCCCGCATGTAGCACGTCAACTCCTCTGGTTGCGCGACGTAGCACGCCACTGGCCCCACCTCCTACAGCTCGTCGCCCAAAATCCCACAACTTGCCAACCTCGATTACTGTATGAAAAAACAGTATTCGGAATCACACCCCATGAATATCGACGAAGACACCTGCGGGTGGCTTGGCATCCCCACGCCTCTCGAAATGCACAAACAGCACGCCCGCCTACTGGAGAACGAGATCCAGGAACTAAACCTGCAGCTGCGTAAAGCGAGGGAAGACATTCACGGCTTGGTGCAGATGCTGGCTGAGGCCGAAGCAGTAAAGACCCAGTTCAGAGGGTTCCTTGCTGAGAGAGCCGCTGAAGCCGCGACCATGCGCAAGCAAATCGACGTCCTCAGAACATCGGAGGGATCCAGCAAACGCGAAGCCGAAACACTACGCGGAATGCTGAACGACCTGATGTCTCGCCCGAAAACCATCGTCTAAGCTCAGGTTTCGGATTGAGGACTTGGCCATGTGTGGAAGACTTTCCCAGTACAACGGCATTCACGACTTCGTTGCGGCGCTGAGCATGCCCAACGCCCTGGCGAACACCGTGGGTGAGTTACCCCTGGAGCGGTACAACGTAGCGCCGTCCACCCAAGTCGCATTGCTCCACCTGCAGGGTGATCTGCTGCACGCCGACCTGGTGCGCTGGGGATGGCGGCCGCACTGGGCCAAGGATCGCGCCGCGCCGATCAATGCACGCGTAGAGAAGGTCGCCCACGGCCCGTTCTTCCGCGCGATCTGGCCGCACAGGGCAATCACGCCCTTCGATAACTGGTTTGAGTGGGTGGACGAAGGTGGAGCGAAGAAGCAGCCCTACCTGATCCGCAGGCGAGATGGCGCACCAGTGCTGTGCGCCGCCATTGGCCAGCTCCCCGAAAGCGATAAAGGCTCGGGCGAACATGACGGCTTCGTGATCATCACCGCGGACAGTGCCGGCGGCATTGTGGACATTCACGACCGGCGGCCCGTGGTGCTGACGCCGGACCTGGCCCGGGAATGGTTGGATCCGGCCACGCCCAAAGATCGCGCCGAGCAGATGGTGCTGCATCAGGGCGAACCATCCGAAGCTTTTGAATGGTTCCGTGTCATAAAGGATGTGGGGAACGTGAAAAACCAGGGTAGACAATTGATTGAGCCCACACAATTATCCCGTGAGATCCAGGATAAATAATAAAACTACTCATAACATTCAACAGGAAGCGCGTTAATGAACTTCACCACACTTCATCTCGGATTTCTTGATGATTTAACGACGAAAATATTAAAAAGCACTGACGCAAACTTCATCCGCGAAAAACTAAACCTTATACTTGACCACTATCAGATAATAAATTACGAGTTCAGATACAACAAGGCATTTTGGCGAGCACGAAAATGCCCCACCGAAAAAGGATTTTTAAATATATCTGAGCTGGGAAGCCCCCCTATAGCATTGACACAATCGGGGCGGCTTAATGAAGCAAATGACCCGATTTTGTATACGTCCACCAATCAGTATTCAACTCTTATTGAAATCGGCGCAGAAGAAGGGGACTTCATACACATCGTTGCATTTGAGCAATTACCAAATCAAAAAATACGCTGCGGATCCATTGGCGAACTTACCCACATGCACAGGTGGGGATCAGGCTTATCATCCGAAACAGTTGGAAAACTCCTAAATGATTACGTAGGTAAAATGCCGCATGACGTCGGAAAAAGCGTTATTTTCACTGATTCTTTTTTTTCGTCCCTATTGAAAGACAAAGAGGCAAAAAAAAGTGACTACATCCACTCTAGAACTTTAGCCAACTTGATATTCAGCCGAAACCCTAATTTAGATGCGATCATTTACAGCGGAGTAGCTCTTGAGTCATCTCGAAACTATGCATTTAAGCCAAGCTCTGTGGAGCGAACACTAAAAATAGGAGCCACCTTTGTATTGAAAATCAACAAAAAGTACAAATATGGCGCCTATGACTTTGAAGTATTAAGAAACGCAGATGGCGTAGAATCCGATGGGACATTAATATGGTAAATATACAGCAATGTAAACTTCAAGTTCGTCAAGTAAGCCAGCGTCGAGCAAGTATCACTGTACCAACTCGTCGCCTCGTTTACTGCGCGGGTGGGTACTACTTCCCCCCCGTTGGAAGCTCAAATTCCTTGAAGCTGACAACCTCCTCACCCAGCCACTCGTTTACCTGGGCCAGCCTCGCCTGCAACGGCTCCAGCTCGTTGACCGCCCAAACCTCAGCAGCCTCCCGCAACGACCCAAAACCACCCGCGTTCTGCGGCACGATGCCCATCAACTGCGGTGGAATGCGCAACGCCGCGAGCAAGTCGTCGCGGCTGATGTTTTTGATCGAGCTGAATTCGTCCTTCGCCGCAACCTCGCTCACAGGGATGAGCTGAATGCCGTCCTTCTTCCCGGCCGGCGCATACACGAACAGGTTGCGAAAGTTGCCTGGCCCTTTCGAGTTCTTCAGCGCGGTGCGCAGTGAGTCGATGTCCTCTTCCTTCTGCGCCGCATCGGTCATGTACAGGATGAAACCGGCGTGGCTGCCGTTGTTGTAGTACTTACGCCGGAACAAAGTGGCGCTCTCGTTGAGCAGCGCACTTTGCAGCGCTGCCAGCCACTCCGGCAGGCCGTAGATCTCTTGGTTGATATCGGCCTCGCGCAAGTGACAGATCGAACCGGGGGCAAATTCGTGCTCGTCCTTCCAGCCACGCACCTGGTAATAGGTCTCCATGTCCACACCCCGGCGCATGTACTTCGCCAGTGGAGGCAGCAGGCCCATAGTGTTGCGGAGCATGTTGTTGCGCTTTTCCAGGTAGCAGTTGCCACACCAGAGCCAGTCCAGGGCGAACTGCTCAAAGGCTTGACGGCTCAACAGCCGGTGGGGAACGAACGTGCGGGCGAGCATGTTGCGCTTGAAGTTCAGCCCCGACTGGAGGTACACGCTGGCCCTGGTCGTTTTCGCCAAGCCGTCCATGGACATCGGGGTTTCAAACCAACGCCCGTTGGCCCAGCACTCCAGATAGTCGAGGATCTCCCGGCTATCCAGTACGGGAGCGGGATCACCGAAAGTGAACGCTTCAACCGGCCCGGACTCAGGCGGCAGCAAGTCCCCTTCAATGGTTGGCTGAGCGGTGGCCAGCTGGGTACCGCGCTTACGTCTGCTCATCAGTAGGACTCCATAAATCCGGTGTTCGCCGTGGTCTGCCCTTCAAGGGGTTCGTTGTGCAGTGCGTGGAACAGCGCCCACGCCAGGTCGGCATGGCCCGTCTCGTCTGTGCGACCGGCCGTGTAAGTGAACATGCGCCCGGAGGCGGTGATTGTTTTGCGGATAGCCATCAATGACTGGGCCATATCCGTCCAGCCTGCATCGAATTCCAGACGGCCGTTTTTGATGACGTCATAAGCCTTCAGCACCAGGCGGGTTTTGACCTCGGGCGAGTAGCTGAATGTGGTGATGTTCGGGAAGAACTGCTTCACCAGCTGCGCCACGCCGGAACCCATGCCGGTGATATCGATCCCGATGTAGGTCACCCAGTAGCGTCGGGTGACCTGGCGAATGGCTTCGGCCTGGGCGGCAAAGTCCATGCCGCGGAACTGGTGTTTCTCCAGCACCCTGAACTTGCCGCCAGGCACCATGGGCGGGCCGATTACCACCAAGCCAGCGCTGTCACCATTCTCTGCTGGGTCGTAACCCACCCAGACCTGACGATCCCCGAACGGACGCGCGGCAAACGGTTTGTAGTCCTCGGCCCAAAGGTCCCAACTGTCCACCATGCACGGCTGCAACATCGCAAGCGGGAAGATGCTCGCCCCGTCGTCGATGAACTGGCACATCAGCAGGTTCTGGAATGCCTCGGCGTCGTACT
Source organism: Pseudomonas sp. SDO5522_S412 (assembly GCF_054071215.1). Lineage (NCBI taxonomy): Bacteria > Pseudomonadati > Pseudomonadota > Gammaproteobacteria > Pseudomonadales > Pseudomonadaceae > Pseudomonas > Pseudomonas sp. SDO5522_S412. Next base: position 51,757 of record NZ_JBSVWQ010000005.1, read on the forward strand.
CCTGGCGCAGCTCGTCGAGGTCGAACAGGTCGCAGCCACGGTCTTCCGCGTCGAGGATGGTGACGATTTGCCGCCAGACCCGGTCCTCACACAACCGTCCCTGCTGCAGCGCGTCATGGGAGACATCGATTTTGACCCGTTGCGCCGCCGGTTTGCCTTTGTTGAACCGCTCGCCCGTCCAGAACGTATAAGCCTCGTGCGCCATGCTGGAAGGCGTCGAAAAGTAGGTCCGGCGGTACTGCTTCTGCATCGCCATGCCGCTGGCTACTTTGTTGAGTTCCTTGAACTTGAACGTCCAGAAGAATTCGTCGAAGTAGAAATTGCCGTGGTAGCCCTGCGCGGTTCGGGCGTTGGTGCCCAGGAAATGCAGCTCCGCACCATTCCCAAGGATGATCGGGTCGCCCGTCAGCTCGACACCCACCACCTCGCGGGCAAAGGCCTGAATATAGGCCTTGAAGATATGCGCCTGGTTTTTCGAGGCCGACAGGAATATCTGGTTGCGGCCAGTCGTCAGCGCATCGATCAGCGCTTCGCGGGCGAAGTAGTACGTCGCGCCGATCTGTCGTGATTTGAGGATCGCTCGGGTTCGCTGGTTACCCGCTTTGTACCAATCCAACTGATAACCGAAGCAGCCGTCAATGAACGCCTCGGTCAGTTTTTCGACGTGTTCTTCGTCGAACTCGTTGCGCTTCGGTGCCTTCTTCGGCCCCTCGTTGCGCTTGGCCAGGTTCGGATTCAGCTCGGTTTCGGTACCGCCGTCGTTGAAACGCTGAATGCGGGCTTGCCGCTCCAGCTGGCGGTGCAGCAGGTCAATTTCCTTGTAGTCCGATCCTGACTTGGGGTCCTTCAGGATCAACTGCACCAGGCGGGCCTCGGTCGCGGCCTGGATACGCTCCAGAGGTGTCGCCCGGTCCCATTCGTCGCGGGCCTTCCAGCTGTGCAGGGTCTTTTCTTTCTCCCCAATCAGCTCTGCGATCTCGCACACGCGATAGCCCTGCCAATACAGGTGCTTGGCATGGCGGCGGTGATCAGTGGGCAATTCGACGATGGCATTCATGGCGCAGATGCTGCCGCCCGCGCGCGAACAGTTCTTGCTCCCGTCCTTGTAGTCTCGCGATCTACAACAGTGCCTCGTTGCCCGTCGCGCTCGCGCTCAACAACATGCGCTCATCGCCAAGGCACACAGCCACCGCTCTGAGGATTCATGCATGGCCGGCAAAACCGACAACCCAGGCAAAAAACAGCTCTCCAAGTTCTTCCGCGTCGCCGTCGAAGGCGCCACCACCGACGGTCGCCAGATCGAACGGCAATGGCTGGTCGATGCCGCCGAGACCTACAGCCAGAACACCTACGGTGCGCGGGTGTGGATCGAGCATATGCGCAGCCTGCTGCCAGACAGCCCATTCCGTGCTTACGGTGACGTGGTCGCGCTGAAGACTGAAGAAGTCGATATTGCCGGGGCCAAAAAGCTCGCCCTGTTTGCCCAGATTGAGCCGACCGCCGACCTGGTCACGATGAACAAGGCACGGCAAAAAATGTACACCAGCATCGAGATTCGTCCGAAGTTCGCCGACACCGGGCGGGCCTACCTGGACGGCATCGCGGTTACCGATACCCCTGCCAGCCTGGGCACCGAGATGCTGACGTTCAGCGCTCAACACCCGGACATGAACCCACTGGCAGCCCGTAAGCGCGATCCTGGCAACCTGTTTTCCGAGGCTGTCGAGATCGAACTTGAATTCGAAGAAGTTGAGGACGAAAGCGGAAAGGTCGTAGGCCTGTTCACCCGCGTTCTCGAACTCCTCGGCAAGAGCAAGGACAAGGAAGGCAAGGACGCCGCTCTATTCACTGAACTCGGCGAAGCCGTCGAGGCCATGGCGGAGCATGTCGCCAGCCAGGGCGAAACCTTCGCCGCCGAAAAGTCCGCCCGCGAAAAGTTGCAGATCGCCCACGACAAGCTGTCCGCCGACTTCTCGGCACTGGTTACTCAGCTCGAAAAAACCCCGGACACCACTGGACAAAAAACGCAGCACTCCGTTCGCCCGCCGGCTACGGGCGGTGACGGCGCGCTCGTCACCGACTGCTGATCCACCAAACGGACAACACCCAGCCAAGGAACATCGGAGAACACCATGCGTAACGATACCCGCGTCATGTACAACGCCTACCTGCAACAACTCGCGCAACTGCATGGCGTGAGCGACGTCACCACAAAATTTACCGCCGCACCGAGCGTGGCCCAGACCCTGGAAACCCGTATCCAGGAGTCCAGCGCCTTCCTCAGCGCCATCAATGTGTTTGGCGTGTCCGAGCAGTCGGGTGAAAAAATCGGCATCGGTATCGACGGCACCATCGCCAGCACCACCGACACAACCGTCAAGGACCGCGAGCCGCGCGACCCGAGCGGACTGGACAACCGTGGGTACGTCTGCACCCAGACCAACTTCGACACCGGCATCCGTTACCAGAAGCTGGATCAGTGGGCCAAGTTCAAGGACTTCCAGGCGCGTATTCGCGACGCCATCATCAAGGCCCAGGCACTCAACCGGATCATGATCGGCTGGAACGGCACCAGTCGTGCCGCCACCTCCAACCCGACGCTCAACCAACTGTTGCAGGACGTCAACGTTGGCTGGCTGGAGAAAATGCGCCTGGAAAACCCTGCTCGTGTGATGAAGGAAGTCGTCGACGGCAGCGGAAAGATCCAGATCGGCGCCGGCAAGGACTTCGAAAATATCGACGCCCTGGTCGTGAGCATGGTCAACGAGTTCATCGAGCCCTGGTATCAAGAAGACACCGACCTGGTGGTGATCTGCGGTCGCCAACTGTTGGCCGACAAGTACTTCCCGATCATCAACAAAACCCAGGCGCCGACCGAAATGCTCGCGGCCGATATCGTCACCAGCCAGAAACGTATCGGTAACTTGCCCGCAGTGCGCGTGCCGCACTTCCCGCCCAACGGCCTGCTGGTGACCCGCCTCGACAACCTGTCGATCTACTGGCAGGAAAACACCCGGCGCCGCACCGTCGTCGACAACGCCAAACGCGACCGCATCGAGAACTTCGAATCGGTCAACGAAAGCTATGTGATTGAAGACCTGGGCTGCGCTGCCATGGCCGAAAACATCACTCTGAGCTGAGGCGGGCAACCATGACCAATCCTTGCCGCCGCCACTTCCAGCGCGTCACAGCAGCCGTTGCAGCGGCTGCCGTGGCCGGTCCTGCGATGACCATGGAAGGCGCATCTGTTTACGAGCTGCACCTCGCCAAGCTCCAGCAAGACTATCTGCGCCTGAAACAGGTGCAATCGACCGAAGGCAAGGCGGAACTGAAACGGCAATTGCTGCCTGAGTATGTCCCCTACGTGGAAGGTGTTCTCGCCGAAGGCAAAGGCGCCCAGGACCAGGTGCTGACCACGTTGATGGTCTGGCGCATGGACGCCACAGACTTTGCCGGTGCCCTAGACATTGCGGAATACGTGATCCACCACGCGCTGCTGATGCCTGACCGCTTCGAACGCACCACCGGCACCATCGTCGCGGAAGAAATCGCCGAAGTGGCGCTGAAAGCGCAGAAGGCCGGCGGAACCTTTGATCTGGATCTGCTGCTACGCACCGAGCAGATCGCAGGTGACGAGGACATGCCGGATCAGGCCAAGGCCAAGCTGCACCTGGCACTGGGTAAGGCGTATGCCGAGAAAGTTTCCGACGAGGATCCAGCAGGAAACCGCCTGATCGTCCTCGGCACTCTGGAGTCCGCCAAAACCCACTTGGCCCGCGCCATCGAGCTGAACACCAACTGCGGTGGCAAGAAGGATCTGGAGCGCGTTGAGCGCCTCCTCAAAAAATTTGCTGCTCCCAGCAGCTAACTGAGCGTCCCCACGCACCCCGCCGGCTCGGGGCGGATCGGCCAGGCCGCTCCTCCTGAACGTGAAGCCCCGACCACCGGCGACCCATTTTTGAGTGCTGTTCCATGAGCGCATTTGTAGCCAGCGGCCCAGTCACCGGCGGTCACATCAACACTGACCCGTTCTGGCCCTCAATAGACCTTGAGCAGCTCCGCGCCACTCTACGCATCGACAACAGCGTCACCCCCGCTCGCCTGGAAACGGCCGTAATCGCTGCAGCGATCAATCTCAATCGCGAGCTGAAGTTGTGGAAGGCCCAACAACTGGCCGCAGGCTACACCACGCTGGCCGACGTCCCTGACGACAAAATCAACGATGTATCGGTCCAGGCTCACCTGTACCGGCGTGCGATCGAGGCCGGTACCGGCGCCGAAGTCTGCGAGCGGTACCGCGACTACAGCGCAACCAATACAGGCAACGATAAAGCCGAAGATGTCGCCCCGACCATCGACGACTACCGCCGCGATCTGCGCTGGGCTGTCCGTGACTTTCTCGGCATCAGCCGCACCACCGTGGAGCTGATCTGATGCCTGTCGCCGTCCGCGCCAATCAGAACGACACCGTCGACGCCCTCTGCTGGCGCCACTACGGCCGCACTGCAGGCGTAACCGAGGCAGTACTTGAAGCGAACCCAGGCCTGGCCGACCACGGCCCAATCCTGCCGCAAGGCCTTGTCGTCAACATGCCCGAAGTCCAAACCAGCGCGCCCCAGCGGCAGATGGTGAACCTATGGGACTGACACCGCAGCACCAAGCCCTTGAACCCACCAACCCTGGACAACGGAATGAAGCGCATGCCTGACCGTCCCGACACCTGGGCCTGGCTCGCCGCCTGGCTCGAACAGAACTGGCCGACGCTCTACGCCGGAGTCCTCGCCCTGATCATCGCCGCGCTGCGGATCATGTACGGCGGCGGCACCCTGCGCCGCATGGTGGTCGAGGCCCCGCTGTGCGGATCCTTGGCACTGGCCGCCAGCCATGGCTTGGCACTGCTCGGTATTCCGACGTCCACCGCGCCATTTTTTGGTGGAGTAATCGGCCTGCTCGGCGTTGAAGGCACCCGAGCTGCGGCCAAAAGGTTTTTCAACCGTAAGGTAGAGCAACTATGACCACCCTCCGCCACGGCGACCGCTCGCAAATAGTGCTGATGCTGCAAAAAAACCTCAACAAGCACGGTGCCAACCTGGTACCGGATGGTGACTACGGCAACGCCACGGAGGCCGCCGTCCGCGCTTACCAGGTCAAGGTCGGCCTGGTCACAGATGGCATCGCCGGTAACAAGACCCAAACCAGCCTGGCTGGTGGTGACTGCGCCCAGTTGCTGCGCAACAACGACCTGGTAACCGCCGCCGAACGTCTCGGCGTGCCACTGGCGAGCATCTACGCGGTCAATGAGGTGGAATCCAAGGGCAAGGGCTTCCTCGACAACGGCAAGCCGGTAATTCTGTTCGAACGCCACATCATGTACCGCCAGCTCGCCACGGCTCGAAACGCAGCTGATGACCCGGCCGAACTCAAGCGGCACGTCGACCAGCTCGCCACGGCCAACCCCGCCCTGGTCAACCCGAAGCCCGGCGGATACATCGGTGGTACCGCCGAGCACCAACGCCTGGCCATGGCCCGACTGATCGATGATACCTCCGCCTTGGAGTCGGCTTCCTGGGGCGCCTTCCAGATCATGGGCTTTCACTGGAAGCGCCTCGGCTATGCCAGCGTGCAGGACTTTGTTGCGGCAGTGAGTGCCGGCGAATCACAGCAGTTCGACGCCTTCACCCGCTTCATCGAGACCGACCCGGCGCTACACAAGGCCCTGAAAGCTCGCAAATGGGCCGAGTTCGCCAAGCTCTACAACGGACCAGACTATCTGCGAAATCTCTATGACACCAAGCTCCAGCGTGCCTACGAGCGGCACGCGGGCTGCGAGTGCGGGCAAGGGGTGGCGGCATGATCGACTTCGACGCAGTAGAAAAACTGCGGGTGCACGACGGTGACCTGCTGGTGGTACCTGAGTCGACCGAACAGGACGACATGCAGTTGTTGGGCGAAGCCATCCAGATGATGAACGGCGCCAGGGCTGTGATCGTGCGCGGCCCGATCAAGCAGTTCGACACCGCCGCCATGAACAAACTTGGCTGGTACCGCGCGTGAGCGTCCTGCGCCAGTCCCTTTATGGCCTCGCCCTGTTGGGTGTCCTGGTGCTGGTGATCTGGGGCCAGCAACAGCGCATTAATGCCGCAGAGAACAAGACCAAGCTTGCAGCAAAGGAGGCCACGGATGCCCGGAAGGACGCTGACCGCAACCTGGAAACCTCCAACACCCTCACCGCCACCTTGAAACAGGAGCGCGACACCCAGAGCACCCTGCGCATCCAACAGGATCAACTGCGCCAAGGCCTGGCAATACGCGAGCGAACCATAGAGGACCTGAAACGTGAAAACTCCGAACTACGCGACTGGGCTGCTCAGCCTTTGCCTGACGCTGCTCGCCGGTTGCGCGAGCGCCCCGCCCTCACCGGCGCCGCAGCTTACCGTGACTGGCTGTCCGGCCGTGGTGCCGTGCCAACTACCAGCGACCAGCCCGCGCAATAACGGTGACCAATTGAGCGACCAGGAACGCACCGAAGCTGCCTGGGCCGATTGCGCCGCCCAGGTCGACATGGTCTACAAGCACCAGCAGGCACAGCCATGAACAAGCCCGAAAGCCTGCGCGCTCACCTGCTGGCCACCGTTGCGGAATTCAAGCACAACCCCGACCGCCTGCTGATCTTCATCGACAACGGCAGAGTTCGTTGCACCGCTGCTCATACCCTGTCGTTTGAATACAGCTTTGACCTGCAGATCATCCTTACCGAGTTCGCCGGCCACCCCGACAGCGTGATCCTACCGATCCTGGGCTGGCTCAGCGTCAACCAGTCCGAGCTGCTGGAAAACCTCGACAAGGTCAAAGACGGCATCCAGTTCGAGGCCGACATCCTCGACAAGGACAAAGTGGACCTCAGCATTACCCTGCGGCTGACAGAGCGCGTAGTCGTGGGTAATGACGAGCAGGGCAACACCACCGTCAAACACCCGAACGAACCTCAGCGCGTGGCGGGTTATCTCGATCCGAACTGGACGCCCGGGGCCCAGGGCAACACCAGCGAATGGATAGTGCCTGATGGCAAGTAACTTGGAAGCACTGGAGGACTGGGCGGGAGTGCTGCTGGCTCGGTTGGAGCCAGGAGAGCGAAGCAAACTGGCCCGGACCATAGGGCGGGAGTTGCGTCGTAGTCAGCAGAAGCGCGTGGTGGCTCAGCAAAATCCGGACGGGAGCAAGTTTGCGCCGCGTAAGCAGCGGAATCTGCGCGGCAAGCAGGGCCGTATTCGTCGCAAGCTGGCAATGTTCAGGAAGTTACGGACAGCGTCATACCTGAAGGTCCGTGGTGATAGCAACGCCGTAACGGTTGGGTTCACCGGGCGTGTCGCCCGGATTGCCAGGGTTCACCAGTTTGGTCTGAAGGATCGCGCGGAGCGAGGTGCCCCTGAGATACGCTATGACCAGCGCGAAATACTCGGCTTAACAGATGCGGAGCTAAACATAATACGCGATCAACTGTTGGCTCATCTGTCGTATTAGTCGAGGCAGGTGATAAACTTTCCACCCTTTTACGAAAAAAAACACAATGAAAACCCAACAAATAATCGCCAGGATCGTTATAGCACTTCTTGTATTAGCAGCACTTATCACACCAGTTATGGCACCTTGGATCATTGAGAAAACATCGCCTGAAATCGGCATATATACCGGAGCGATGAGCGGATATCTGATATTTATATTACTTTTAGACGTAAAAACCATGCGCTTCCCAAAGGGAATGCTACTGATCGGGTACGGAGTACTCTTCCAAGTGCTTTACACAAAGTGGTACTTCTTTATCGTCGACCCTAAAACCCCAAACATCGAAGATCTTAAAGTACAACTGGACCTTTACATGCAGGTATTGTTATTTGCCTGCGCTGGAGCTGGAGGAAGTATTATTGCAAACTACGCAGACAAGAGTTCCAGTGATTACGACAAAGCCCTCCCAAGTAGCAACATCATCGACAACACAAAGCACATAGACGCACTAAGAGACAACATAATCGCCTTCGGGAGAAAAATTGATTTAGCTCTAGCGATTTCATCCGCATCGTTACTCATCGCCTCTATCACCGCAGTAGTTCTGTTATTTAAATAAAACAAATACTGATTTGTAATTACCAGCTCTACAACCTAACAATACTGCACTCTCACACGCGTGGCGCCACCATCGGCGCCATGAACGACTTCGCCGCCCTCTCCCGCATGCTCGAAAACCTCATCCGCTTTGGCGTCATCGCCGCCGTGCAGATGAAGCCCCCGCGCGTGAAGGTAAAAACCGGTGAACTGACCACTGCCTGGGTACCTTGGCTGGCCCTCCGCGCTGGGTCTGACCGTGAGTGGGATCCACCCACCTTGGACGAACAGGTGATTCTGTTTAGTCCATCCGGCCAGCTTGCCAACGGCGTTGTCCTCACCGGTCTGCCCAGCGACAACATCCCCGCCAACGGCGACCGTGCCGGCCTGCACCGCCGCACCTACGCCGACGGCGCGGTGATTGAGTACGACAGCGTCGCCCACCATCTGAATGCCACCCTGCCCGACAGCGGCACCACCAGCATCGTCAGCAAGGGCGGCATCAACATCATCGGCCCCATCAATCACCAGGGCGACTACAACCAAACCGGCAACCAGAACGTGGTCGGCCTTGTGACTGTCTCCAAAGATGTGGTCGCGGCCGGCATCAGCCTGGTCAAGCACCCCCACGGCGGCGTGATGCCAGGCAACGGCAAGACGGGGAAACCAGAATGAACCGACAAACCGGCGGCGCCATCGGCACTCTGGACCACATCACCCAGTCCGTGACCGACATCCTCACCACCCGCATCGGCACCCGCGTAATGCGCCGCGAATACGGCAGCCTGCTACCCGAGCTGGTGGACCACCCATTCAACGACGTCACTCGCCTGCGGGTGTATTCGGGTGCAGTCATGGCGCTGATGCGCTGGGAACCGCGGATCAGCCTCAGCCGTATTCAGTTCGTCGGCGCCAATCTGCAAGGCCAGTCCGTGCTGGACGTGGAAGGCAGTGTCGTCGACAGCAACGAGTCTTTCAGCCTCAGCATCCCGCTGCAACTGGGAGGCGGTGTATGAACACCTTCGCCGCGATAGACCTCAGCCAGCTCCCGGCACCGCAGATCGTCGAGCAGATTGACTACGAGTTGATCCTGGCAGAGCGTAAAGCTTACGCCATCAACCTGTGGCCGATCGAAGAGCAGCCGGAAATCGCCGCACGCCTCGAAATGGAATCAGAGCCACTGACCAAGCTGCTGGAAGAAAACGCCTACCGCGAAACCGTCTGGCGTCAACGGGTTAATGAAGCGGCGACCGCCAACCTGATTGCCTTCGCCAAGGGCAGCGATCTGGAGAACCTGGCAGCGAACTACAACGTCAAGCGCCTGGTGATTCAAGCGGGCAATCCCCAAGCATCGCCGCCCGTCCCGCAACTGATGGAAACAGAAGACAGCCTGCGCGAGCGTACCCAAATGGCCTGGGAAGGCCTTAGCACCGCCGGGCCGCGCAACAGCTATATCTTCCACGCCCGGGCGGCCGATGGGCGCGTAGCCGACGCCACAGCGGAAAGCCCGTCGCCGGCAGTGGTGGTGGTTACCGTGCAAGGCATGTCAGCCGACGGCACGGCAGAGAACGATTTGTTGGCGGTGGTCAAAACCTACCTCAGCGATGATAACCGCCGGCCAGTCGCTGACCGGCTGACCGTGCAGGCTGCTCAAATCCTGCGGTACCAGGTCAAAGCCAGGCTTTATCTGCTGACCAGCGGACCAGAAACCGAGCCTGCCCGCAGTGCCGCAGAACAACGTCTGCGTGCCTATGTGCATCAGCGTCGGCGGCTCGGCATGGAGGTGTCGGAATCCGCGATCCACGCCGCGCTGCACGTCGAAGGTGTGCGCAAGGTCGAGCTGGAAGACTGGACCGATATTGTCGCTACGCCGTACCAGGCGCCCTACTGCACTGACATTCAGTTATCGGTCGGGGTGGAGTGATGGGCGCTCAGCACCTTCTCCCGGGCAACTCGACCCCGCTGGAACGCCAGGCGGCAATTGCGCTGGCCCAAATTCAGCGCGTGCCTATCCCGCTGCGACTGCTGTGGAACCCGGACCTTTGCCCTGTCGCCGTTCTGCCCTACCTGGCCTGGTCGTTTTCTGTCGACCGCTGGGACAGCACCTGGTCTGAAGCCACCAAACGCGCGGCGATCCGTGCCGCGTACTTCATCCACTCGCGCAAAGGCACCGTCGGTGCACTACGCCGCGTGGTCGAGCCGCTGGGCTACCTGATTGAGATTGTCGAGTGGTGGCAGGACGTGCCCGAGGGCGTGCCTGGCACATTCAAGTTGCGGATCGGCGTGCTGGATACCGGCATCACCGAAGAGATGTATCAGGAACTCACCTTCCTGATCGATGACGCCAAACCCCGCAGCCGGCACCTCACTGGCTTAGCCATCAGCCTGGAAACCCAAGGCGCCCTAAACATCGGTGTCGCCGTTTATGAAGGCGACGTAATCGACGTCTACCCACCCGTGCAGCGTGACGTTGAAGTCACTGGTTACATCGGTGTGGCCGGGCGTGAACACACCATAGACACCCTGGACGTGTACCCATGATCGATCAGAACTCACAATTTATGGCGATCCTCACCAACGTGGGGGCCGCAAAACTGGCAAACGCCAACTCGTTGGGGCTTCCCTGGAAGCTCGCGGCACTCGGGGTGGGTGATGCAAATGACACCAATCCCATGCCCAGCGCGACCCAAACCAAACTGATCAACGAACGTCGTCGCGCGCCGCTGAATCAGCTCATGATTGATCCCGTGAACCCGGCTGTCATCATCGCCGAGCAAATCATCCCTGCGGACGTCGGTGGCTGGTGGGTTAGAGAGATTGGCCTGTATGACGAAGATAATGACCTCGTCGCGGTTGCCAACTGTGCCCCGAGTTACAAGGCGTTGATGGACCAAGGATCGGCGCGCACGCTCATCGTGCGGATGAGTCTCATCGTCTCCAGCACCGGCAACATTGTGCTGAAGATCGATCCCGCCGTCGTGCTGGCCACCAGGGAGTATGTCGACCTCTCCTTCGATCGGGTACTTCCACCAAACAAGACCCCCGGCACCTACTTTCAGGTGACGACAGACAAGCGGGGGGTGGTACAGTCGGGCCGGAACCCCACCACGCTTGGTGGCTTCGGCATCACTGACGGCCTGTTCATCGGCCAGCACGGATTGGGTGGTCGAAGCGCACCGCAGGTGCCGATCGACACCATCGGCTTGCCCGGCGGGTTTTATTGCTACCTCAATGGCACCACTGGTTTCAGCAACAACGTGGGGCTGGTCAACATCCCCTACGGCACTGAAAACTACGCCGGCCAGATCGGATTCGAGCAAGGCAATACAGAGCCCAGGCTGCTGGTGCGCGGCTGCAAGGCTCCGAATGTTTGGACGGCCACCCGCGAACTCTGGCACACCGGCAACTTCAACCCATCAACGAAGTCCGACAAGTCCACTACGCTTGCTGGGTACGGCATCACCAATGCCTACACCACAACCCAGGTCGACAGTGCGTTGAGCCTGAAAGCCCCGCTGGCTAGTCCCATCCTTACAGGGCAGCCGGAAGCGCCGACAGCGCCGGCCGGGTCCAACAATAAATTGATCGCCAACGCGGCCTTCGTTCAGAAGGCTGTGCAAGATGCGATCACGGCGGTGATGGATGGCGCGCCAGGGGCGCTCGACACGCTCAAGGAACTCGCTACAGCGCTGGGGAACGATCCGAACTTTTCCACCACCATCCTCACTGCGCTCAACGGCAAGGCCGCAAAAGCTTCGACGCTGGCTGGGTATGGCATTGGTGATGCCATCGCGGTCGGCCAGTTCGGCCTCGGCACCAATGTGGCCCCGGCACGGCCAATTGATACGGTTGGGTTATCGAGCGGCTTCTACTACTACGGCGACGGCAACACCAGCTTTGCGAACTACGTCGGGTTGATCAACATTCCCTATGGCGATACCGGCTACTCAGCGCAGATCGGCTTCCGCCAGGGGCAGGTGGAGCCTGAAATTCTAGTCCGTGGCTGCCGGGCGAACGGTGTATGGGGCAACACGCGCAAGCTTTGGCACACCGGCAATCTGGATCCCAACGCGATTTTGCCAACTGGGACGTCGATCGCTTTCGCCGCATCGACCGTGCCCGTGGGCTTTCTCAAGGAAAACGGAGCGGCAGTATCGCGCACCGTCTATGCCAACCTGTTCGCGGTGATCGGCACCTATTACGGTGCAGGCGATGGCAGTACGACTTTCAATCTACCCGACTCCCGAAGTGAATTTATCGTCGGTTCTGATGAGGGGCGTGGCATTGATCCTGGGCGAGTTGTGGGCAGTTGGAAGCCATCACAAAACAAAGCTCACACCCACTCCTACGGCGCACAGCACAACACCAATTATGGTCTAAGCGCCACTGGCTATGCGGGGGTAAGCCCTGGAGGTCAAGTGATGTACGAAACCGCATCATCTGGCGAAAGCGAGGCCCGGCCGCGTAGTACCGCTCGACTAATTTGTATCAAATACTGAGGTGCCCCATGTCTGAATCCACGCTGATGGTCTACCAAGCCCACCCGCTCACCGGCGAATACACCGGCCCTACCCAGGCTGATCCCGACCCGCTGGACGAAGGGAAGTGGCTCATTCCCGCCATGGCTTTTGCCGATGTCCCGCCAAAACCAAAGGCCGGGTTCGCTATCGTTCACACACCTGGCGCTGATCAGGTGTGGAGCCTGGTACCAGATCACAGAGGAATGGTTTACCAGGTCGAAACAGGTGCGGCACTGCCGTGGGAAGATTTTGGACAGCTGCCGGACAACCTCACCACGTCGCCGTACCCTGGACCAGGTTACCGCTGGGATGGGAACGAATGGACCTACGACGATGCCCTGGCTCAAGCAGGGCTTATCGCGGCAGAGCGGTCGTGGCGCGACTCCGAGATCGAGTCGGTCAAATGGTTGCGGGAACGTCATCGGGATCAGCAGGAAATCGGGGCGGTCCCGTCCCTTTCTTCGGTTCAGTTTCGGGAGTTGCTGGTGTACATCCAAGCCCTTCGCGATTGGCCGCAGGCCGCAGAGTTTCCGGTTCTGGATTCGCGCCCCACAGCCCCCATCTGGATCGCCGAACAATCGCAATAACCCCTCCATAAACCTGTAATGCCCCCTCCTACAAGTCCGCGCGCTCGCCCAACCGGCGCGCGCGCGGCAGCCTGTGCACTGTCATTCCATCACAGCGCAGGCAACCACCCATGGCCGGTTCAGACTATCTCCACGGCGTGCGGGTCATCGAACTCAACGATGGCACCCGCCCCATTCGCACCATTGCTACCGCAGTCATCGGCCTGGTTTGTACGGCTGAGGATGCGGACCCGCTTATGTTCCCACTGGACACGCCCGTCCTGCTGACTAGCGTGCAAGCCGCCATCGGCAAAGCTGGCGTCAAAGGCACCCTGGCATCCAGCCTGAAAGCCATCGGCGACCAGACCAAGCCCTACACCATCGTGGTGCGGGTCAAGGAAGGCGCCGACGAAGCGACCACTACCAGTGCCTTGATCGGCACCACTACCCCTGACGGTAAGTACACCGGCATGAAGGCTCTGCTCGCCGCCAAGGCCCGAGTGGGCATGACGCCGCGCATTCTCGGGGTGCCAGGCCTCGACAGTTTGCCGGTGGCCACCGCCCTGGTGTCAGTCGCCCAAGACCTGCGCGCCTTTGCGTACGTCAGTGCCTGGGGCTGCAAAACCAAGGAAGAGGTGGTCGCTTACCGCGCGAACTTCGGCGCCCGCGAAGTCATGGTGATCTGGCCGGAGTTCCAAAGCTGGGACACCGTCACCAACAAAACAGTTACCGCTTCAGCTGTGGCCCGTGCCCTGGGCCTGCGGGCGAAAATCGATCAGGAAACCGGCTGGCACAAGACCCTTTCCAACGTCGCCGTCAACGGTGTTACCGGCATCAGCGCCGACGTGTTCTGGGATCTGCAAAACCCCGCTACCGATGCCAACTACCTCAACAGCAACGAGGTCACCACCCTGATCAACGAGGGCGGCTTCCGCTTCTGGGGTAGCCGTACGTGCAGCGACGACCCACTGTTCGCCTTTGAAAACTACACCCGTACCGCGCAGATCCTAGCCGACACCATGGCCGAGGCGCACATGTGGGCCGTGGACAAGCCCATGCACGCTTCCCTGGTCAGAGACATCATCAACGGGATCAACGCCAAGTTCCGCGAGTTAGTTTCCCAGGGCTACCTGATCGGCGGCAGCGCCTGGTACCCGGAAGATGTCAACGACAAGGACACCCTCAAGGCCGGCAAGCTGACGATCGATTACGACTACACGCCAGTTCCGCCTTTGGAAGACCTCACCCTACGCCAGCGCATCACCGACAGCTACCTGATGCAGTTCGCTGCTGCCGTCAACGCTTAAACCGGGCCTCCCCGCTAGGGGAGTTAACCCCGTGCCATAACCCCGGAGAACACCGCCATGGCCCTGCCCCACAAACTCAAAAACATGAACCTGTTTAACGACGGTGGCAGCTATACCGGCAAAGCCAAGACCGTCACCCTCCCCGCGCTGGGCCGCAAGATGGAAGCCTATCGCGGCGGTGGCATGAACGGCCCGGTGAAGTCCGACCTTGGCTTCTCCGACGACGGCATCCAGCTGGAATGGAAGCTCGGCGGCCTCGATCTGATCGTTCTTAAGCAGTTCGCTGCGGTGAACGCTTCGGGCATTGCTTTGCGCTTCTCAGGTGCATTTGAGCAGGACGACACCGGAGAAGTCAGCGCTGTGGAGATCTCCGTGCGCGGTCGTCACGAGACTATCGAAATGGGCGATGCCCAGCCAGGTGAAGACACCGAGCACTCCATCACCACCACATGCACCTACTACAAGCTGACTGTCGACAACGAAGACATCATCGAAATCGACCTGCTCAACTTCATCGAGAAGGTCGGCGGTGTGGACATGCTGGAAAAACAGCGCAAGGCCATCGGCCTCTGACCCCTTCAATCGCTAACCGCATACCTTCATCACCAGGAGCTTTCCCATGGAAACTTTAAATACAGAACAAACCGACGTGCACCAGCTGGCCGACGACAATACCGTCATCCTCGACACTCCGATCCGCCGTGGCACCAGCACCATCGAGAGCATCACCCTGCGCAAACCCAACTCGGGCGAGCTGCGCGGCGTGAGCCTGGCCGAGTTGCTGCAGATGGACGTCAACAGCTTGATCAAGGTGTTACCGCGCATCAGCTCGCCAACCCTCACCACCGTTGAAGTCACGTCCATGGACCCCGCCGACCTGGTCGCGCTCAGCACGAAGATCACCGGTTTTTTGCTACAGAAATCGACGAAGACGGATGCATCCCTCGTTGCGTAGAGGAGGCCATGGCCGATCTGGCCGTGGTTTTTCACTGGGCACCGGCTGACATGGATCAGTTGGGCCTGCAAGAACTGATGGACTGGCGCGAGCGCGCCAGGGTGCGGAGTTCCACCGATGGCAAATGATCTGCGGCTACAGGTGGTGCTGGATGCCATCGACAAAGCCACCCGCCCGTTGAAGCAAATCAACAACGGCAGCCTTGAGACCGCCCGCGCGCTTAAGGCTGCACGCGACCGCCTGAAAGAACTCAACACTCAGCAGAAAGACGTCAGCGCCTGGCGCGCTCAGCGTGCCGCCGCCGATCAGACCGGCACCGCGCTCACCGCCGCACGCGATAAAGTCAAAGCCCTCAGCCAGCAGTTTGCCGCGACCGGCGCGCCGACCAGGGCAATGACGCGCGAGTTTCAGTCAGCGGTACGCGAGGCCACAAAGCTCAAGCAGCAACACCAGCAGCAGAGCGTTCAACTGCAAGGCCTGCGGTCAAAGCTCAATGACGCCGGCATCAGCACT
This sequence comes from Pseudomonas sp. SDO5522_S412, assembly GCF_054071215.1. NCBI lineage: Bacteria > Pseudomonadati > Pseudomonadota > Gammaproteobacteria > Pseudomonadales > Pseudomonadaceae > Pseudomonas > Pseudomonas sp. SDO5522_S412. The sequence goes on from NZ_JBSVWQ010000005.1 coordinate 67,718, forward strand.
AAAAATCTGGTGGCCCACGAACGCCAGCTGCGCGAGCAGATTACAGCCACCAACGCCAGCATCAGCACGCAAGGCAAGCGCATGGCGGAGTTGAGCGCCCAGCACAAGCGCGCGGCCATGGCCCGGGGCAGCTACGACAAGGGCAAGCAGTTCGCGGGCAACGCAGCCGTGGCCGGGGGCTCCAGCTTGGGCGTTGCGTACGCAGCCAGCCGCCCAGTCATCGGCGTGGTAAAGGAATACGTCGACTTCGAAACCGCCATGATGGGCGTAGCCAAGCAGGTCGACGGCGCGCGGGACGACAACGGCAAACTCACCGCCACCTATTACGAATTTGCGGACGCGATCAAAGCGGCCAGCAACGAAATGCCTATTGCCACCACCGAGTTCGCAGCCCTAGTCGAAGCGCAGGCCCGGGCCGGTATTCAGGGCAAAGAAAACCTTTTGACCATGGCAAAGGTATCGGCCACTGCCGCCGTGGCGTTCGATCTGCCAGCGGAACAGGTGGGCGAGGACATGGGCCGGATCGCCGGCTTGTACAAGGTACCGATCAAGAACATCTCCGAGTTGGGTGATGCACTCAACTACCTGGACGACAACACCCGTTCCAAGGGTGGCGACATCATTGAAACGCTGACCCGCATGAGCGACGTAGCCGACAAGCTCGACTACCGCAAGGCGGCAGCGTTGGGCAGTACGTTCCTGTCGCTGGGTTCGGCACCAGAAGTCGCCGCGAGCGCTTCCAGGGCGATGGTCCGTGAGCTTTCCATAGCCACCATGCAGAGCAAGAAGTTCCAGGAAGGCATGGCCATGGTCGGCCTTGACTCAAAGGCTGTGCAGAGCGGAATGAGCAAGGACGCCATGGGCACAATGATGGGTGTCCTTGAGCGGATCAAAAAGCTGTCGCCTGAGCAACAGACAGAAGCGTCAACGCGGATATTCGGCAAAGAATTCGGCAAGGACGCCGGCAAGCTGGTCAACAACCTGGACGAACTGAAACGTCAGCTCGACCTGGTGAATGACGCCGCAGCCAATGGCTCAATGCAGCGCGAAATGGATATCCGCGCAGATGCGATCGAGGGCCGCTGGCAGGTGCTGCAGAACAAGTTGTTCAACACCAAAAGCGGCGCAGGTGAGGCCGTCCGGTCGACCATGGTCGACGTCATGGATGCCATCGGCGGTGTGCTGGACAAGGTCAATGCCTGGGTCAAAGCCAACCCGACGTTGACGGCGACCTTGCTGAAGATCGTAGCCAGTGTGGCGGTGTTGTCAGCGGTTTTCGGCGGGCTCGCCCTCACACTCGCCGGCATCTTGGGGCCGTTCCTGTTCCTACGCTTCGGCCTGGCCATGTTCGGTGTTCGCCTGCCCGGCATCATCGGTATTTTCAAGGTGTTCGGCACGGTTCTGCGAACGCTGGGCGGGATTTTGATTGGTCCCCTGGTGACCGCACTTCGTACGGTTGGCATAGCGTTGTGGGGGCTTTCCGCTAACCCGATTGTCCTGGTCATCGCTGCTGTTGTCGCTGCACTGGCCGGCGGCGCGTACCTGATCTACAAGAACTGGGACGCGGTAAAAACCTACTTCGCCAACGCCTGGACCGAAATCAAATCGGGGTTCGACGGCGGGATCATCAGCATCATCAATACCCTCACCAACTTCAGCCCCATCGGCCTCATTTACCAGGCGTTCGCTGGAGTATTGAGTTACCTGGGCGTGGATCTACCAAACCGGTTCACCGAATTCGGCAACATGATCGTCAATGGCCTGGTCACCGGGCTGATGGCTGGGCTTGGCAGCGTCAAAACGGCCATCAGCTCAATCGGCGACGCCAGTATTGGTTGGTTCAAGGAAAAGCTCGGCATCCACAGCCCGTCGCGGGTGTTCGCAGAACTGGGAGGGTTCACCATGGCAGGCCTGACACAGGGTCTGGAAGGTGGACAGAAAGGCCCACTGGACGCCCTGACCAGCATGAGCAAGCAGATGACAGCGGCGGGCACCCAGGCACTGAGCACAACCGCCATGCCGGCGTTTTCCGTGGACACTGCGCCACCGATCAACAGCGCGCCCGCAGCAGCAGTCTACGACAGCCACGACACCTACGAATTCACCATCACGGCGGGGCCTGGCACGGACATGCAAAGTTTGGAAAAGAGCGTGCGTGCACTGATGGCCCGCATCGAAAACGAAAAGAAAGCGCGTCAGCGCAGCAAACTTTCTGACCTGGAATAACCACCATGATGATGGCCCTCGGCATGTTCGTGTTCAGCCTATCCACTGCCGCCTACCAGGAGCTGCAGCGCCAATCCGATTGGCGCCATGCCAGCAACAGCCGGATCAGCGCGGCGCCCGCGCGCCAGTTCCTCGGCCGTGGCGACGATGCCATCACCCTCCCCGGCATCATCTTGCCCGAGCTGGCTGGTAGCGCCCTGAGCCTCGACGCGATACGTCTGATGGCGAATACCGGCAAGGCATGGCCCATGGTCGAAGGCACCGGGCGGATATACGGCCTGTGGGTGATAGAGAGCCTGAGCGAGAACAAGACCATCTTTTTCAGAGACGGCACCCCACGGCGCATTGAATTCACCCTGAGCCTCAAGCGCATCGACGACGACCGAATCGATTTGCTCGGCGCCGGCACCAGCATTGGCGTCAACATCTTGCGAGGCCTGCCGTGATCGACGCCATCATTTCCAAGGTCACCGGCTACGTGCGCAGTACCGCTGAGTGCTACGTCCGCGACGCGGCCTATCCCGTGCCCGCCTTCCGGCTCACCGTCGACGGTCTGGACATCGCCCAACTGATCAGCCCTCGCCTGATGAGCCTGGATCTGACCGACAATCGCGGCGTCGAGGCCGACCAATTGAGCATCACCCTCAGCGACCACGATGGCCTGCTGTCGATTCCGCCCAAAGGTGCGGTATTGCGGTTGTGGCTGGGTTGGAGCGATACCGGCCTGGTGGACAAAGGCACCTACACTGTCGACGAAACCGAACACAGCGGCGCGCCGGACGTACTCAGCATCCGTGCTCGATCGGCAGACCTGCGCAAGGGCCTGAAAACCAAACGGGAGCGTAGCTGGAGCAACACCACCCTCGGCGACGTCCTGGGTGATATCGCCATCGGCAACGGTCTGACCGCGACCATCGCAGGCGCTCTCGACGGGTTGCCCATCCTGCAGCTCGACCAGGCCAACGAGTCCGACGCCAACCTGATCAGCCGCCTGGGCGAGGAGTTCGACGCGGTGGCCAGCGTGAAAGCGGGTTGCCTACTTTGCCTGCCGGCGGGTGGCGGCAAGACGGCCAGCGGCCTGGACCTGCCGCACATCACCCTCACCCGCGCCGACGGCGACCAGCATCGGTATCTTCAAGCCGACCGTGACAGCTACGACGGCGTGCGTGCGTACTACTACGACGTGAACAGCGCCAAGAAACAGGAAGCCATTGCCGGCGGCGGCGAAAACCTCAAAGACCTGCGCCACACTTACAGCGACCAGCGGTCAGCCCTGCGCGCCGCCCGCGCGGAGTTCCGGCGCCTGCAGCGCGGCAGTGCCACGCTTAATTACACCCTGGCCATGGGGCGGCCGGACCTGATCCCTGAACTGACCTATACGCTCCAGGGAGTGAAGGCGGAAATCGACGAGATCATCTGGTATGGGGGCAACTTGCAGCACAGTATTACTGCCGACGGTGGTTATACGGTGAGCCTGGAGCTGGAAAGCAAACTGCCGGAAAACAACGTTGAAGACCTGGCAGAAGAGAACGAGGGCGATTACACGGGGATCATGGCGTACTACCGAGATAGCAAAACAGGGAAGGAAAAGGCGATAACGGCGGGGGATCAGGCGAAGCCGAAGCGGTTGCGGTGGTTGTATGCCACAGAGAAGACGGCGAAGCGAGCTGTGGACCGAGAATACAAACGAATGTCAACGTAGCGCAAAGCCATCATTCTGCTATCTTTGTTGGATTGATCAAGGAGCCGGCAATGAGCGCTATCACATCTGAAGAACTAAACGCAAAACTAGATGAACTTGAGACAAAACTGCCCAAACTTGACGGAGTTAAGAATTCATTCTGGAAAACCACTACTCAATGTCAGACACTTCTCAGTGAGTCAGGAGCAACCACTAAACCCGTAAAAGTCACTGGAGCGGCTAAACGTTTTACACCTAACGGACTATTCTACCTTGAATATCTGTCTTTTAATGGTGCCGCCCAGAAATTAGTTTCAAATTTAACAATCATAATCAAGCCAATCAACGAACCCTCATTCACACTAAAACTCACCTCTTCTAAAGACGCAACTTTCGCATTTGGCTTTGTCCGTAAATTCTGTGAGTGGTTCGAAATATATAGCAATGCAATTATTTCAAAACCACTCCTAACCAAAATCAATGTGTACGGCACAGATTCATCACAACTAACAAGCCTCTCCAAAGACATAGAATACGTAATAAACGCAAGAGACACATTCGATTCATTCAAAGAACAATTTACGAAAGAGCATCTAGAAGCACTTGAAAAAACAGAACAACTAAAAAACAAAACTACGGAGCTTGTATCCAATATTGCGGAATACCAAGCTGAATTAAGTGAGCTAGAGTCCTCAGTAATCGCAACCAAAGCTAAAAACGCAGAAGAAAATTCAAAATTACAAAAAATAAAACTCGACGCCAACCACTTCGAGGAGCGCAAAACATTAGCATTCAACAATGTTTCTCAACTCACCGAAACGGCTGAAGAGCTCAACAAAAAAATATCCACAATGGATGGTGAGTTAAAAAAACTAACATCTGACAAAAATTTGATTTCGGACGAGTATGGACCATATGTCAAGGAAGGAAAGTCACAGGCCAAAGTATACTCAGCCCTCCTAACGATTCCGCTATTAACTATCTTCTTTGCCATATACCAAATATATATAGGCGCCAGCAATCTGCTTAATGCGTCATATCAATCCCCCTCCGACATATTCGCAGCATTCATATTGAGAATCCCTTTCGCTGCAATCTTTGGACTGGCAATATTTTATTGCTGGAAGATATCAAGCGCAATGATTCAAAAAATATTTAAAATTCATGGCGACCGCCTTACTCTTGCAAAATTACTAGTTGTCGCACGCGAAACAGTACACTCTTCCGCTAAAAATTTAAACATTACAGATCATGAGAAATTTCAGGAACAAAACGCACTCAAGATTGAAGTACTTAAGAGCCATATGGCTAAAGACTTGACCGATAGTTTTACTTACCGACCCGTGACCACCTTTAAAGAGTCTCCTGCCCAACCAGTTCAGGACGCAGTAAATGATGATTCTGCAGTATCAGAAAAACAGATATAACAAAATATAGTAATAGAGAAAACCCGGCAATCGCCGGGCTCGTCAATCACTTTTCGTTCAATAGCACTTCAATGAACCGTAAGATATCCATTTGCCGCTGCAGATCAAGTTGTCTGAACATATGCAAAGCCAGCCTCTCACGCTGATTCAAACTTTCAAAATCAACGTTTTCTAACTGCTGCCTCTTCACCTCATGGCTCGCCGACATGTTTCACTCCCTTCAACACATCCAGGTGCCCGGCACCAACCTAGATGCCAACCGAAGCACCCGGAGGAGCAAGGGATTTTCAGCGCCTGTGGGGTGTGTCACCGGTCTATGAAGGACTTTTTGGACAAAAGATCAGGGCTCCGAACATAGCTCCTGCGCAATCTGAACGATGTTGCTGTAGCCCATTTTCACAGCCTGCATAGTAGGGCTCTGCTTTGTGATGTCACGCCCATCAGCTCATCCGCAAGTTTTGGCGATGCTCCGAGCACTTCCATTTAGCGAGTAGACGGTCCCGTCAGAGGTTCTTGCCAATGCTTTGGACGATGGGCCTTCACACATAAGGTCGACGCTGTCGACAGTGAACGGCCAAGCATCGACGAAATTTTTACTCGAAACCGCGTGCCCTTTGGCATCGGCAAGCACGCTCACGGAGAAAAGCTGCAGACCGATACATGCCGAAACCTTGGTCCTTGGTTCATTCATACATCCCTATAATTTTCGATTGAACGCACGCAGAAGCCGTTTCACCGCGTTTTTGTCGTCTTCGTCGAGTGCCCTTACATGTTCGACCATCTCAACTTCGTCAACAGATAACGTTGGCTCTGCAATAGGTAGTCGTTTACCAATGACCACATAAAGAATGTCCACACCTCTCTCGGCAACAGCGGCTAGATATTCCGCATCCGGGCTCCTGTCGCCCTTTTCGTAGTTGAACTGGGAGGTCTTTGCCACGCCCGCAATAGCGGCGAAATCTGCTTGATTGAAACCCAAGCGGACACGCTCCTCTCTCAGCCTTTCACCGATATTCAACAAAACGACCCCTTATAGAGTTGACTATTCAACATTCGTTGAATATTCTTCTCTTGTCACCACACGAAACCACACGAAACGAGACTATGCCGAACGTATCCCCCATCGAGCAAGCATGCCAAGAGGCCCGTGATCGTCTCGCACGTCTCGGGATCTCGGCCAAAGACTGGGCTGAAAAAAATGAATTCAACCCTTCGACGGTCTACGCAGTTTTGAACGGACAGAAGAAGTGCTTGCGCGGTGAAGCTCACCGCGCGGCCGTCCTGCTCGGAATCAAAGACGGCGTGATTACAAACTAGGGCCTCTGGCTCCAAGGGGATACCAGAAGATGAAACGCCCAGTTCTAGACAGCAGGAAAAACGTCGTTATGGCCGTGATCGGCGCCTACCCCGGCGGTCGTTCCTACGCCTCGGCAGACCTCGGTATGCCGCTCAAGAAGTTCGACAACCAAGCCTACGAAAATGCAGGCAGTCGCCCGCTGACCGACGAGCACATCCACCGCCTGGAGAAAGTCGCCGGTACCACCTTCCTACCGGACTACATCGCCTCAATGTACGGCGGCATGTTCGTACCGCTGAGCCTCCCGGAAACCCTGGACAACGTTGAGCTGTACACCCGCTCTCTAAAAGCCTCGGCCAAGCGCGGCAAAGTTGATCAGATCATGTCTGCGGCCCTGGATGACGGAGTCATCGAAAAGCGGGAAGCCGACGCGATCATCGCCGCCCTTGTCACCTACATGTCGGCCCGTTACGCCGAGGTGTTCGCGACTATCCAGCTGTACAGCCAGGGAGCTGTCTAGTGAGCACCTACAAACTGGTCTGCCCTTGCTGCAACAGTTCGATGCGGATCCGCACCTCTGAAGGGCAGACGCCTTGTTTCCGCTCGATGTATTCGGAATGCACCAACCTGCTGTGCGGTGCCACGTTTTCCGGCTCTTTGGTCTGGGAGTATCAGCTCAGCCCTTCAGGTATTGAACGCCCGCTCACGGTTCTGCCGATGGCGCCTACAAAAGTGCGGCTCCTTGCGCGTCAAAACCTAACGTCAAAAAACGATCAGCCCGATCTGCTGGACCAACTGGAAGTGGAGGCCGAATCTGTATGAACACAATTGCCCTAACAACGAACCCCGCCAGCGACTACCGCGCTGCCATGCAACAAGCGGCCGTGGCCTACCTCTACCGCCACCGTTGCGAGCATCTTGCCGGTGACAGCCAGTTGCTGGACAACTGCACTCGGTACCTGACCCTTTCGCTTGAAGTGCCGCCGCACCTGGTGCAGCGCATTGCGGAACTGGCTGTTGCCGAGTTCGAAAGCATGACTTGCAAGCGGGTCGCCTGGCTTGGCATTCACCCCAGCAGTGGCCCTTTCCGCCCTTTGATTTGGCTACTCGACAACTGTACCCAACAGCGACACCCCGTTTCTGCACGCTTGCTTCCTACACGCCTGTTGCTGACTCGCAACCTCCCGCACTAACCCGAAACCAATCCCTGATGGATGCCCGCACCGCGTGGGTAGGGGAAATTTGCAACTTACTGGTGGCCGAAATGAGCAAAATCACCATAAAACTGGAGCTGGACGAACAGCAGGCGCAACAATACCTGCTGTGGTTGACCAGCCAGTACGAAGTCACGATGGCTGATATTTGGTACTCGGATCGCTACCGAAACGTACCGAGCGGACAGCGGGCACCGAAGGTGCTTGAGGACTTGCCCTATCTGGCAGGCATCTGCAAGACGCGCACCGAGCTGAAAAAGCAGCTCCTTGTGGCTGTTGCGGAGCATGTGCAGTGAATCGTCAGCCCATGGAGCACAAGATCCGCGCTGACGTACTGCAGCGCTTGGAGTCTGACTACGGCCTTCAGCACATGGCCGGCACGCATTACATGCGCAAGGGCACCTGCCCGCAGTGCAACCAGAAACGCCTGTTTTCGCGCCACGATGAGCCTTGGTTCATACGCTGTGGCCGCGAGGAAAAATGCCGGTACATGGCTCCGACCAAAGAGCTATACCCGGACCTTTTCGACGACTGGAGCAAGCGTGCACCGGCCACCAGCGAGCAGCCATTCGCCAGCGCCAAAGCGTATCTGTCGTTTGCCCGGGGTTTCCGCGTAGATCTGATCGAAGGCTGGTACACCCAAGAAAGCTACTTCGATCGAGACCTGAATATTGGCTCCGCAACCGTCCGCTTCCCCCTGGAACACGGCGGGTATTGGGAGCGTTTGATTGATCAGCCTTCCCGCTTCGGCAAGAAGAAAGCCCGCTTCCAACCCCTCAAGAGCTACAGGGGGCACTGGTGGTGCCCACCGTGTCTGAACCTGCTGGAAGTGAATGAGCTGTGGATCGTTGAAGGCATTTTCGATGCCATCGCGCTCATTCAAAACGGTATCTCGGCAGTTGCTGCCCTGTCGTCCAACGCATTTCCAGGGGAGTCGTTAAAGGCACTCATCACCGCTCGCGGCGGTAAAACACCCAAGTTGGTGTGGGCCTTGGACAACGAGCCTGGCGCTCACAAGTACACCCGTACCTGGGTAAAGCGTTCCCGCGAACTCGGCTTTACCTGCGACGCCGCCCAGGTATCGCAACCGGATGCACGCAAGGTCGACTGGAATGATCTGCATCAGCGCTGGGCATTCATCGACGATGAGAAAGCCCGTGCAGAGCGCATCGAAAAGGACCTGAAGGAAGCCCGTCACCAGGGCGCCCTGCTGATCGCCGACAGTGCCAGCGACAAGGCATTGCTCATGTACCAGTGGCGGGAGCGGGAGGAGTTTCACTTCTGTTTCGACTCCCGCCTGTACTGGTGGAAATTGGACCTCGCGAAATACAACAGCGCCAAACTGGCCCTGGAAAAAAGCGATGACCAGGAAGCCCAAACACTCAGCGAAAAACAGCTCAGGGAGAAGGCTCTGAACGTAGCGGGCTGCGTCGTCGAAATTGCCAACTGCTATCCCAAGGCCCTTTATTTCCAGCGCAACGAGATTACCGACGAGTCCTGGTACTTCTTCCGCGTCGACTTCCCGCACGACGGAGGCTCAGTGAAGAACACCTTCACCGGTGGCCAGGTCGCCGCCGCCAGCGAGTTCAAAAAAAGACTTCTCGGCATGGGTGCCGGGGCCGTGTTCACCGGCAGTGGGCAACAGTTGGACAAACTCATGAAAGACCAGCTTTTCGGCATCAAAACAGTACAGACCATCGACTACGTGGGGTACAGCAAGGAATACCACTGCTACGTGTTCAACGACGTAGCGGTCCGCGAAGGCCAGGTCATCCACATCAACGAGGAGGAGTTTTTTGAGATGGGCAAGCTCAAGCTCAAAACTCTGCAAAAAGGTGTGAAGATCGATCTGGAGAAGGACGGCAAAACATACGACCAGCAGTGGTTGGGCCTGCTGTGGCAGTGTTTCGGCGCCCAAGGCATCGTCGCACTGACCTTCTGGTTTGGCTCGCTGTTCGCCGAACAGATCCGCGGGCGGTACCAATCGTTTCCTTTCCTTGAAGCCACAGGCGAAGCCGGCGCCGGCAAGACCACCCTGCTCACCTTGCTCTGGAAACTGGCGGGCCGGGACGGTTACGAAGGCTTCGACCCATCCAAATCTACGAAGGCAGGCCGCAGCCGGCTTATGGGTCAGGTGTCCGGTATGCCCATTGTGCTTCTGGAGTCGGATCGCAGCGGCGACGACAAGGCACACGCCAAGACCTTCGAATGGGACGAACTCAAGGACTACTACGGGGGCGGAACGCTCGCGACCAAGGGAGTTAAAACCGCCGGCAACGAAACCTACGAGCCCCCTTTTCGCGGCACGATTGCCATCAGCCAGAACGCCCCTGTGGTGGCTTCTGAGGCGATCATGACCCGGATTGTGAAACTGCACTTTGTACGCCCGAACGTGACGCCTGAGAGCCGTGCGGCGGCAGATCGCCTCAACGCGCTGGAGGGCTCCACGCTCAGCAACTTTGTTCTGCAGGCCGTGCGCAAAGAGCAGGAAGTGCTGGAGTTATTTGCCCACCGCCTTCCAGGCTACGAGTCGAAGTTGCGCAACTTGCATTCGCATTGCTACGCCTGTGACGCCCCGTTTCTGGACGAGCAAAACGATTGTCAGCACTGCGGCAACAAGTTACGCGGATACATCCGTGTCGAGCGGATAAACAAGAACCACGCCCAGTTGCTCGCCCTCCTCGACTGTCTACGGATGGTCGTGCCGCTGACCGAGCCGCAGATCAGCCACACCCGCACGCAGATCATTCGGATGGCGATCGAGCGCCAGTCTTCAATCAGCTCCGACCACCCGGTGGTGGCTGAATTCTGGGAGGTATACGAATACCTGGAAGGCCTCGACGCCGATGGCCCGGTGGTTAACCACAGCAAGAAAGACAACATCATCGCCATCAACCTCAACGACTTTGTGAAGTGCGCGGCCGAGCATCGCCAGAAGATTGCCGACGTCAGCGAGCTGCGCGAGCGCCTAAAGGACTCACGCTCGCGGAAGTTACTCGATACCAACAAGGCGACGGATAGCGCGGTCCGTGCCCACCAGGCAAAGACCAGCAACGCGGTCATCACCAAACAACCCATCGTGAAGTGCTGGCACTTCCAGGCCTGACGAACCATCCGCAGACGCTGCAACGCCTGCCACCCAAAGGAGAAGCACCATGCACGTACAAGTCATCACCGGTGACGGCCCACAGGGCGAGACCAACCGCCTTCGGCACCTGAAAGAGCTGAACGTCTGGTTTAACGAGTCCGGGAAAATTGTTCACGCCGAAGCCTACGACCCAGCCGGGCTGGTCGCGATCCTGGAGGTTCGTGCGGCAACTGAAAGAGAGTTCCTCGTGCTGGAGTGCAGCCGGGAGCAGATCCAGGCAGTCCTGGAGTGGCAGTCGGAAACGGATGAATTTATAGAGTTTGAAAACCTGCTGCTGCACCTGGTGCGGAAGCAAAACCCAACCGGCGAAAGCCAGTAAGAAGGTGGTGCCGAGGGGCTGCAACCCCTCGACACCGACCACCCAAAGGAGAAGCACCATGCAAGTGAATCAACCCAAAGGCGGCACCGGTGAGGCTACCACAACCCCGTTCGCAATCGGCGACACGGTCACCTATGTCGGAATCAGCGGCGGGGGCCGGGAATACCGTCTCACCGCTCGTAAAGGCGTGCTTGTTGGGATAGATGGCAACGTCGCCACCTTGCGCGCTGCAAACGGTCGCAGCATCACCCAACCTCTCAACAAGCTGACGCCCGAAGGCCAGCCCAATGCGCTCACACGCATGCTCATGGGAGGGCATTGATCATGGCTCAGCAGGAGGTTCGCGTATGACCGTTTTTCTTCTGCTTTACCTGTGCGCGGATGCGACACGAACGGATTGCCAGGTGGTGAGGGCTGAAAGCTGGAGCGGGCCTCACGCCTACGAGCGATGCACCAATGTTGTACCGGGCCTCACCGCCGCCCTGATTGCGCCCAATCGGGAGCGACACCGGTTTGTTTGCGAGGTCCAGGATGACGGAGCGCAACCTGCAGAACTCACGGTCCAGCCGAGGTTCACTCATCAACCGTTTCGGATGTAAGGGGAACATCATGAACACAGCGTTTATCCTGATGGCCCAATACGAGGGCCAAGCGATTATCTCGCTGGAGCTGGTTTGTCGGGATTACTTCACGCACCTGACGCCAGACATGTTCCAGCGCAAGGTGATGAGTGGTCAGATCAAGTTGCCGATCACGCGCCTGGAACCGAGCCAGAAGTCGGCCAAGGGAATCCATCTCACCGACTTGGCCGCGTACCTGGACTTACAGCGCGCGGCCGCGGTTAAAGAGCACAACCAGCTCAACGGGATAAAACACGCCGTTTGAGCCGCTTCTCTGATGCGGCGCCCAGTTGGACGGGCGCCCTCAGTATCTTTTCATGCCATTCCCAGCCCACATAGCGATCACCCTTGCCACATAGGTGGGTGTAGCGCCTCATTGAGTTCCAATCTCGGTGGCCAGACACACTCGCCACACGCGGGATATCCCAATCCATTTCAAACAGTCGGCTAACGCCTTCATGACGAAGGTCATGAAAGTGCAGATCCGCAATTTCTAGGAACTTGCAGGCTCTCGCCCAGGACGTAGAGATTGACTCAGGGCTGTAGGGGAATATGTCGTCGCCGGCCTTCGGCATTGACTGGAGGATCTGCCACGCTTCGTCCGGCAGGTAACACCAAACATCGTTGCCGATCTTCTGCCCGGGGTTTTTCATGTCACGCACCAGCACCCGCTGGCCGGGTTCGTCGACGTCCGCCCACTGGATACGGGTTATTTCATCCAACCGGCGCGTGGAGAACAGAGCAAAGCCCGCAACTTTGAGCATATTTATGACGGTTGGGCGCCGCCGCTGCATGGCCTGAAAGTGCGCCAGCACCTTTCCCAACTCGTCCAAAGTCGGCCGGCGGTCACGCTCACGGCTTTTGAGGTTATAGCCCAACTTGCGTAGCACTCGGCGGGCGCCACCCATGGCTAACGGATCGACCTGGTAGCCCCAGGCATCTTTGGCGATCGCCAGAACAGCGCCGAGGTGCGCCAGATCATTGCCAGCGGTTTGTGGCTGAACCCCGCCACCCTCTCCACTCATTCGCCAGAGCGCGAAGTCGACGAGGCATTGGGTTGTGACGTCGGTATCGTTGAGCTTGCCGATATCCATCTTGCCAATGGCCTCAAGCGTGGCCTTCTTGGTTTTGCCCAACGGCCGGGCCTTTTCCACTTCCAGCAGGTACTGATCGATCATATCTTTGACGGTGACGCCTTTCCGGCTCGCCCGCTCGATCGCTCCAGGTTGATCCAGCTCCGATTCACGCTTGCGCACCCACGCCTGGGCAGCCTGTTTTCGGGCGAAGGTCTGACTCTCTTGGTAGACTTGCACTCCGTCGCGTTTGATGCGGATTTGAGCCGTGTAGCTCACAGTCCCGTCCGCCAGTTTTCTTGCCCTGATAGTCGCCATATCGAAAGTGGTACGCGTCAGTTTTGAAGTGGTACATCGTACCACCGAGCCCTCAAAAACGCCTGAAAACGCCCTAAAACACGCCAAGAACACGTTGAGTAAAATGCTAGATAAACAAAGCTTTAGCCCAGCAGAATCAAGCCCCGCACTGTCTCGGCGCTTTAGCGTTGCACCTATGATGGATTGGACTGACAGACACTGCCGCTTCTTCCTGCGCCTGCTGTCCAAAAACGCCCTCCTCTACACCGAGATGGTCACCACCGGCGCAATCCTCCACGGCGACCACGAACGTTTCCTGCGCCATAACGAGGCCGAGCATCCACTCGCCCTGCAGTTGGGCGGTAGCGTCCCCGCCGACCTGGCCGCCTGCGCCCGCATGGCCCAGGACGCCGGTTACGACGAGGTGAACCTCAACGTCGGCTGCCCCAGCGACCGGGTGCAAAACAACATGATTGGCGCGATCCTGATGGCACACCCTGCGTTGGTGGCGGATTGCGTAAAGGCGATGCAGGACGCGGTCTCGATCCCGGTAACGGTTAAGCACCGCATCGGCATCAACGGCCGGGACAGTTACGCCGAGCTGTGCGATTTCGTTGGCCAAGTGAAAGACGCGGGCTGCACCAGTTTCACCGTGCATGCGCGAATCGCCATTCTGGAAGGGCTTTCACCGAAGGAAAATCGGGACATCCCGCCCTTGCGCTACGACGTCGCCGCCCAGTTGAAGCAGGATTTCCCTGAACTGGAGATCATCCTCAACGGCGGCATCAAGACCCTCGAACAGTGCCAGGAGCATCTGCAGACCTTCGATGGCGTGATGCTGGGCCGCGAGGCTTATCACAATCCGTATTTGCTGGCCGAGGTGGATCAGCAGCTGTTTGGCAGCACGGCACCTGTGATCACCCGTGCCGAGGCGTTGGCGCAGTTGCGTCCTTATATAGCCGAACACTTGGCGACAGGTGGCTCGATGCACCACATCACCCGCCACGTACTGGGGCTGGGGACGGGTTTCCCGGGGGCGCGGAAGTTTCGGCAGTTGTTGTCGGTGGATATTCATAAGGCCAGTGATCCGCTGGCGTTGCTGGATAAGGCTGGGGAGTTGCTGGAGGGACGGTGATTTGGGTGTCAGTGGGTTTATTGGGTGGCTGACACGACGCCTTCGCGAGCAAGCCCGCTCCCACATTTGGAGGGGGGGGATGTCAGGAAGATGGGGCAAGGCTGCTCCCACCGTTTGATCGGGGTGGTCATCGGGCAGTTGGGTTGAACCTGCTGGCTGTTTTGGCCTCCTATTGAGCATTGGCCGGTGATTCAAACGGCTGTTTTCAGGTTGTTGCCCTCGCAAACGATCGAATGCATTTGCGCCCTTGAGCGGCTGTCAGCGCTCGGGTAATGTCATCAGACCCACAGGACAGAGCACGCCCATGACTTCCAAGCTGGAACAACTCAAGCAATTCACCACTGTAGTAGCCGATACCGGCGATTTTTCTACCCTCGCCAAGCTCAAGCCGCAAGACGCCACTACCAACCCTTCCCTGCTGCTCAAGGCCGCGTCGATCCCAGGCTATGCCAAGCTGCTGGACGAGGCTGTTGCCGACTGCAACGGCGATGTAGGCCTGGCCAGCGACCGTTTCGCGGTAGCCGTCGGCCAGGAAATCCTGAAAGTGGTGCCCGGCCGCATTTCCACCGAGGTGGATGCCCGTCTGTCGTTCGACACTGACGCCGTCCTCAAGCGCGCCCATCGCCTGATCGACCTGTACGACAAGGCCGGCATTGGCCGTGACCGCGTGCTGATCAAGATCGCTTCCACCTGGGAAGGCATCCGCGCCGCCGAGCAGCTGGAAAAGGAAGGCATCCAGACCAACCTGACGCTGCTGTTCTCCTTCGCCCAGGCCGTGGCTTGCGCCGAAGCCGGCGTGTTCCTGATTTCGCCGTTCGTGGGCCGTATCTACGACTGGTACAAGAAGGCCAACGGTAACGATTACACCGGCTCCGAGGATCCGGGCGTGCAGTCGGTGACGCGCATCTACAACTACTACAAGGCCAATGGCTACAAGACCGTGGTGATGGGTGCGAGCTTCCGTAACCTGAGCCAGATCGAAGAGTTGGCCGGTTGCGACCGCCTGACCATCAGCCCGGACCTGCTGGAAAAACTCGCAGCCGACAACGGCAAGCTGGAACGCAAATTGTCGCCAGGCCATGCGGGCGAAGCTCGTGTGCACCTGACCGAAGCGCAGTTCCGCTGGGAATCCAACGAAGATGCAATGGCCACCGAGAAACTGGCCGAGGGCATTCGTCAGTTCGCCCGCGACCAGGAAAAACTCGAAGCGCTGTTGACCGCCAAGCTCTAAAAACGGCGGCGACAAAAAGGGCGGCACCTGTGAGGGTGCCGCCCTTTTTTTGTATTAGCCGATTTCGAGCCGAACTCAGTTAAAAATGCGGGAGGGGGCTTGCTCCCGAATACAGGTCCTCAGTCGCTACATTCACTACTGACCCGCCGCTTTCGGGAGCAAGTCCCCCCCACACTTTGACAGTGTTTCAGCTGGAAATTAGTGCCGCTCCAGCGCATTCACCAGGTCGTGGAACGCCTCGCGGTTGGAGTCGTTCAAGCCCATCAGGATCTTGTGGGCTTCCAGTACCTTGACCCGTACCACTTCCTCGGACTGGTCCTGGGACGGCAGGTCGGTCAGGCATTCCGGGCACGGGATCGGGCGGTCAACGATGTTGAACACTTGATCGAAGCCCATGGACTGCAACAGACGGGTGATGTCTTCGTGGGTGGTGACGACGGTCGGCAGCAGTCCGACCTTCTGCCGAGACAGAATGGACAACTTGGCCAACAGCCCAAGGGTGGTGCTATCGATGCTGCGGGTTTCGGTCAGATCGATCACGATCGCCGAGAAATTCAAGGCTGTGAAGATCCGCTCAATCGTCGCATCCAGCGCCGAACACAAGGTCAGGCGCACTTCACCGACAAACTTCAGGACAAAAGTCCCGTCTTGCTCGGCGAATTGGATTCTTCCGGTACTCATCAAAGATTCCTGCTCAACACCAATAGGGCGATATCATCCGGCATCTCCCCTAGCGTGGCCAATCCAAAAACCTGCCGCAGGCCATCCAGGCTGCCGCCCGCCGACCTGACCCGTTGGGGCAAGGCGGCTTCTTTCTCTTTGAGTGTAGGCTCTGGCAAAAGGTCCAGGATACCGTCGGACATCAGCGTCAGGCTGAACGTCGGCGGCAATTCCAGGATGTGGTCTTCGTAGGTGGCTTCATTGAACAAGCCAACCGGCAAACCACGCCCTTCCAGGTAGCGCACACTGTCTGGAGTGTATAAAACCGGCAATGGCAGGTGACCGCCAATGCTGTAGGTCAAAAGACCTGTTTCTTCATCAATCACGCCGCCGACCATCGTCACGTGCTTGCCCAGCTTGCAGCTGATCAGGCCCCGGTTGATGTGGCCCAGCACTTGCGAAGGGGTGAACTCCGGCAAGGTGCCATTGCGCTTGGATTCGAACAACAGCCGTGTAGTCATGAACTTCAACAACACGGTCACGAATGCAGAGGAGGCGCCGTGGCCGGAAACGTCGGCCAGGTAGAACGCGACACGCCGCTCATCAACGCGGAAGTAGTCGACGAAATCACCCGACAGGTACAGCGACGGGATGATCTGGTGGGCAAACTTGAACTCGTCAATGCTCCACGGGCTCACCGGCAGCATGTTCATCTGCACCTGGCGACCGGCGTTCTGGTCTTCCTGGAGCAGGTTCAGGCTGGCTTCGAGTTCGCGGTTGGCGGTTTCGAGCTTTTCACGGTAACGCTGGTTTTCCAGCAGCAGCCGTGCACGATCCAGGGCACGACGCACCGAGTGCTCCAGCACAGCCAGGTCTTCCAGGGGCTTGATCAGGTAGTCGGCAGCGCCGAGGCGCAAGGCCTCGACGGCATCGTTCATCACGCCGGCACCGGACACGACAATCACCGGCGTCTGCGGGGCGATGTCGGTCACCTGGCGGATCAGCTCAAGGCCGCCCACCTGGGGCATGCGCAGGTCGCAGATCACAAGGTCGGGCTTGTCGCGCTCGAATACCTGGAGACCCTGGAGGCCGTTGCTGGCCTGCAGGACGCTGAAGCCACTGTCTTCCAAATAGGCCGCAAGACTCGCGCGCACTACTTCGTCGTCATCGATTATCAGCAGCGTGGCACTGGTTTTCTGCATGTGGGCAAACGGCGCCAGAATTAGGTTGGCGTAGGCAGCTCGACAATGGCCGGGCTTACTACTGGATTCGCTTTCTAGCCTCTCTGTCCTACAAAACGCCGAGTTATTGCCGACGCACAAAGGTAAAGCAGAGGTGCCCTTCTAAGGCGCAGACGGTACTCCCATCCGCCAGGGGTTTCAAGCTCACGGCGATGGTCGCCGGGCGTCTTTACATCGCAAATCACCAGTAGTTATAAGAACGCATCAAACCGCGACTTAAAGTAAGCACGTAACCCACGGATAAACCTCGAATGCCGCCCACAAAAAAGGCGACCCGAGGGCCGCCTTCTTCTTTCAAGCCTGGGGCTTAAAAGTCGTCTACAACCTTGCCATCCTTGACCTTGAACTCGCGATTCTGCAAGTAGGCGTTGCGGATGAAGGTGTATTTGTCGCCGCTGATCAGCTTCTCGGAGGACAGCAGGCTGGCACGCGTGTCGACGATATTCAGGCCGAAGGTGCTGTTGCGCCAGCCGATATCGTTCATGTAGCGATATGGCTGGGTGTAGCTGTCCACGTATTTGGACGGCGCGTCACGCAGGGTGCTTGGGCCCAGCAGTGGCAGCATCACGTAAGGACCGCTGTCGACGCCCCAGTAGCCGAGAGTCTGGCCGAAGTCTTCGTCGTTGCGTTGCAGCCCCATTTTGGTGCCGACATCAACGAAACCCAGCACGCCGAACGTGGTGTTCATCAGCAAGCGGGCAGTGTCGACGCCTGCAGCGTGGGGCTTGAGTTGCAGCACGTCGTTGGCAAAGTTGCCGACGTCGCCGATGTTGCGGAAGAAGTTGTGGATCCCGTCCTGCACGAACTGCGGGGTCACGAACTGATAGCCTTGAGCCAATGGCTTGAGGGCATAGGTATCAACGGTATCGTTGAAGGTGAAGATCGGGCGGTTGACGCTTTCCCATGGATCATCTTCCGAGGCCGCCTGGGCTACGAAAGGAACCAGCAAAATACTCGCACATACGGACAGCTGAGCTAGACATTGGCCCCAGCGCATAGCTTGAACTCCTTGAATGGTCTGTCATGGGCGCTATGCCCTGAATGAGGCCGTCAGTATATGACGGAAGTGTCAGATTAGGCAGCCTTGCAGAAATGTCATTCAGCAAATGCCCAAAATTCCTACAATTGCTGCGGGTGTAACTTGCTTGTCACCCAAGTCCGGTAGCGTCACTGCTATTTCAGGGACGTCGAAATGCCACACGCCGAGATTGTTAGTGCCAGCACCCCGTCCTTGACGGCCGTACTGTTCGGGCTTAGTGGCTGCCTGGTGGACTTTGGTTCCCAGGCCCGCGCCGATTCCGCGCCTTCCAGCGATACCCATGCCACTGTCGGCGCCCTGAAGATCCTGCGCAGCCTCGAAGAACAGCGCGTCCCTTGTGCATGGCTGGACGAGTTGCCGGCGTCGGTTTCCACACCGCTGGCCGCCGGGCTACCCCGCTGGATCAAGGCTGCCAAGCCCTCCTCCACCCGCTGGCCGGCGCCTCACGCCTGCTGGCAGGCCCTGATGGAACTGAATATCGAACGCCTGGAAGGCTGCGTCCTGGTCAGCGGCGAGCCACGCCTGCTGCAATCGGGGCTCAATGCCGGGCTGTGGACCATCGGCCTGGCGTCCTGTGGCTCACTGTGCGGGCTTTCGCCGCAGCAATGGCAAGCACTCACCGAGAAGGAACGCGAGCATAAGCGCGCCAAAGCCACTGTCGCGCTCTATGGCCTGGGCGTGCATTCGGTGATTGACCACCTGGGCGAACTGCAGACCTGCCTGGCCGACATCAGTCTGCGCCAGCTTAAGGGCGAGAAGCCCTGATCGAGATCATGCACAGTCGGCGCCAGTGGATTAATCTACAGGTCAGCCCATAGACCTTTCCCGGCGTGCCGCGGTCTATGTCAGTGCCTATCGATAAAAGGAAGAACGCCATGCCTGCCCGCGAACAACTGCAAGAACAGGTCAAAATTTTGCGCGAGCAATTGGATCAGAATCCAGAAATGCCCCTCGAACAGCGCGAAGAGCTGCGAGACTTGATTGCTGAACTGGAAGTTCAGGAGCCACTGGAAGGTGCCATTCAGGATCCAAGCATCGCCGATGGTGTGAACCTGGCGGTAGAACGCTTCGAACTGGAGCACCCGGGCATTGCCGGGACCTTGCGCAATATTGTGGTGACCCTGGGCAACATCGGGATCTAATAGTCGGACACCTATCAAATGTGGGAGCGGGCTTGCTCGCGAATGCGGTCCGTCAGCTGATACATATGCTGGCTGATACACCGCT